>CALDMJ010000197.1 GCA_937914725.1 uncultured Clostridia bacterium
CAAAAAATTCAACAATATTGAACGATTCAAAGCAAAATATGAGCAGCACGAGCGATGACCCAATGTGCGCCCCAAGAAACATCGGCAGCGCTTGCATTAGTGTTAGTGCTCCAATGTTGATAAGTCCAATATACATCACAAGCGAAACACTTGACGACTGCACCAAAATCGTGCTTCCAATTCCCGATGCAAAGCCAATGTATCGATTTTTCGCCATCTTATTGATGTTTCGCCGAAGGTTATTGCTTGCAATGCCTTCAAACCCCTGCCCAACGCCCGAAATGCCATATAACAGCACACCGAGCCCTGACAAAAGGAACAAAAGTCCGTATAATGCTTCCATATTTCTCCTTAAGTAATAGTATATAATTTTTAATCAATTAAAACAAGCAAATTGAGCCTTTTTTTAACATTTTTGAGCAAACTTTAATTGACTATTGTCTAAATGTGTGCTAAAATTGATAAATGGAAAATAAATTATTTAAAAGCAACATTATTCTTGCGCCACTTGCGGGCTACACTGACGCAGCGTTCAGGCGCATTTGCGCGGACTTTGGTGCTGGCTTGACTACGACTGAAATGGTTAGCGCCAAAGGTTTGCATTATGGTAACGAAAACACGGAATATTTGCTTACACTATGTGGCGAAACACCTGTTAGTGTGCAAATTTTTGGTAGTGACCCCGATATTATGGCGGAAGCGTGCCAAAATGAAAAATTGCAAAATTTTGACGCAATTGACATCAATATGGGCTGCCCTGTTCCCAAAATCATCAAAAATGGCGAAGGCAGCGCACTGCTAAAAGACACAAAACTTGCTGAAAAAATCATTTCGTCGTGCGTCAAAGCTACAAGCAAACCCGTTTCGGTCAAATTTAGGTTAGGTTTTGGAAAAGATGAGGACAAAGCGGTTGAATTTGCGAAAATGTGCGAAGGAGCAGGAGCAAGTTTTATCGTAATTCACGGGCGCACACGTGAGGAATATTACGCGGGTTCGGCACGCTACGACAGTATTTTCAAGGCGTCAGATAGTGTGAAAATTCCCGTTTTTGCAAATGGTGACATTGTCACAAAAAGTGATTATGATTTCATTATGCAAAACAGCAACTGCTTTGGCGTTTCTATCGGCAGGGCAAGTTTAGGAAATCCTTTCATTTTCAGTGACTTTAAAACACCTACGAAAGAAGAATTAAAAAACGCTATTTTGGAACATTTTGAATATTTAAAATCGTGTTTTAGCGGACACTATATTTTTGCGAACTTTAGAAAGCATCTTTGCGCATACATTGGCACTTGCAAAAATGCGCGCGCTTTTCGTGATTTAATTTTTAAGGCGGAAAGCATTGAACAGTCTATTGCATACGCTATTGAAGCGGTTATGCAATAAAACTAACAAAAAAACACCAAAGGGTTTCCTGCCTAACTCTTTGGTGTTATATTTAA
>CALDMJ010000198.1 GCA_937914725.1 uncultured Clostridia bacterium
GATTTCAAAATACCGCGCGGCATAACAGGTGAACGCGGCGCCACAGGTGAAAAAGGCGAGCGCGGCGAAAAAGGTGACACAGGTCCACGCGGTGCGCAAGGCTTCCCCGGTGAAATCGGCTTACCCGGTGCTAAAGGTGACACAGGCCCGCAAGGTCCTAAGGGCGACACGGGCGAGCGCGGCGAAAAAGGTGAGACTGGCCCACAAGGCATCAAGGGAGATACAGGCGCGAAGGGCGATATGGGTGTTAAAGGTGATACGGGTCCCACTAGCCCTACTGGCACGACTGACAACATCAACGCGACTGTTTACAATTCTATTTCTCAAACTATTACAAACAATAACTCCCTCACACTTGACGAAGTTATGACCAACAACGGTATGGAGATCGGCAACGATTTTGTCCAAGTTCCTAAGACGGGAACTTATATAATTTCATTTTCAATCAATAACTCTCAATTTGCAACCAGTGGCGACTGCGTTGGAGTTGCAATCAATGGCGTTATGATTAATGGCACACGCCGCCCGCTCACTGTCAGCACCAATACTAGTGGAACCATTGTCAAAGTTCTGGAACGCAACAACCACGTTCAACTTGTTGCAAACCTCAGCGGAACGCGCACGCTCAACGCGTCAGGCGGACCAAGCGCCGTCTTGACTGTTGTACTTATTGGATAGACACAAAATTTTCTTCATTTGTTATTAGCTGTATAAAATTGTTTTGAACACAAAAATGAAGTCGCGAAAATGCTCGCGGCTTCATTTCTATTCGTTCATTACAATTACTCTTACGCTTTAAATTTACTTTCGCAATCACGCAAAAAATCTACAAAATTATCGATGTCGGTAAATCTTTTATAAACTGACGCAAAACGAACATACGCAACTTCATCAAGTTTTTTCAGCTCATTCATAACAATTTCGCCGATTTGACTTGATTTTATTTCTTGTGATGGATAATTAATAACAAACTGTTCGACCTTATTGACGATTTTCTCCATTGACTCAGACGATACGGGACGCTTTTCACACGCTTTGATAAGCCCTTTTATTATCTTTTCACGCGAAAACTCTTGTCTTGAGTTGTCCGATTTAATTACAAGCAATGGCGACGTCTCGACAGTTTCGTACGTAGTAAAGCGTTTTCCGCAGCGGTTGCATTCGCGACGCCTGCGTATTGCATTGATTTCTTCAGTATTTCTTGAATCTAAAACTTTGCTATCTTCATAGCCACAAAATACACATTTCATAAATTTTTATCCTTTTTTGTTTTTCTCACAATCATTTATGTCTACAAACTCAGCATTTGCCTCACATTAGAAGTCAAAGTCGTCAAATGATGATGTTGATTGTTGCAAAACAGCTTTGTTTCGCGCTTCAATGTCATAAAAAATTCGTGCTTCGTCAAGTGTACGTGCTGGCGCATACTCAGTTGGAATGTTTTTCATTTGATAAAGTTTGGGCACAGCATACGCAGGTGTGAACACTGCTTTGACTGGGTTTTCGTGATACATTTTGACGATACAAGTGTTTTTAGGCAACAACTCAAGTTCTTCTGGATAGATGAGTGGACGCGACGTTTCACTTGTCGACTCAGACTTACTATCCTTTTCTCCTTTTGTTTTGGATGTCGTTTTGACTGTGATGTTACCACACATTTTACTAAATTCATCTTTCGTGCGCTGGTCAGTTGTACCGATAAATACTTGGATATTGCAGTTTGTGCGAACAATGTCCGCGACCTTGTCTCCATAAATATTGTTAAGCTGAGTATAACTTTGAACAACCAAAACCATAAATATACCACGCGAACGACCGACCGTGATAATTTTATCAAGTAGGTTTATTTTTGGTAAGTTACCAAACTCATCCATAATAAAGTAAGTATTTCGATTGAGTTGCCGCTCTTTTGCAACATTTTTGTTTGCTAATTCAATCAAAATTTTATAAAGTTGAACTATACAAAGCGTTGCGATGCCGTGACGGGTTTGTTTTTCGTCTGGAATTATGATAAAGAACGCCGTTGGCTGGTCGTCAAATTTTTCAAACTCCATTTCATCAGCACTTGTTGCGTAGCAAATACCATTATCTGACAAGAGTCCCAGTTTTGTTGAAAGCACTGACACGTAGGAACGCGCGGTGTTTGGCGCTGCACCAACAACAGTGTTTGCTAGTTGCGGAACTTCCGAAAACTTGTCTCTGCCTTGGCAAAGGTATTTTTTCAATGTTTTAAATTGGTCATCAGGGTCAAGGTCACGGAAAAATGCGATTTTGCCAAAGTTGTAAAGTGTAAACTTTTCACGCGTCATATTACATTTGGGGTCAGCGGAGTCCTCAAGCATTGCATACAAAACCGCTTGCGCAAAACCTTGCGCACCCATTTCCCACGACGGGTCATTTTGGTTTTCGACAGGAACTAGCGTCATTGCAATATCTTTCAAATCCTCTTGCGCGTCTGAAATTAAAACCTTTTTAAAGGACATAACGTCATTCATAAGTGATTGCTTGTCAGCATATGCTGTACCATTAAACTCATACCACTCGTCACCGAAAGCTGTCTTGTCACTCGTTGCAAACATCAATTTGCAACTTTTGTCCATTGGTTTTTTGTGAACAACAACTTCGCTATCTATGTGCATAGCGCGTTGGTAGATGTCATACGCACGCCCCATAGGGTTCCAACGCGTTGATGAGAACACGTCACGCAAGTTCAAGACCTTTACATTGTACCCCTTTTGCTTTAATTTGTACGCGTGATGCGCATAAAGTTCGCCTTTCGGGTCAGTAACGACAATCGACGGGCGCGTTTTTGTCTCCGACAAAATTTGAATGAACGGGTCAACATACATTGTAGTTTTACCAGAACCAGTTGTACCAATAACCATTGTGTGAATAGGCTTTCTAAGGTTTATGTCAATCGTACCACCTTTTGCTTCCGCACGAACCAAAATTCCGTCCTTAACAGTCTTCAAGTCTGCCCATTTGGCAAATGTCGTAATTTTGTTTAGTTCCTTTATAGTCAAAAACTTTGAGTCAAAGAACTGCTTTTGTTTCCCATCTTTATCACTTTTCTTACCCGTAAAAAACTTTGCCCCTTTCATTGAGTCTTCAAGCAAATAACAAATGAAAAGCAGCATCAAAATACCAAAAATGGCAAGTGTCATCGAGTCTGTAATAATTTCCTTAGTGAAATTAACTTCCTGCCTTGAAATCAAACCACCAGCGATTATAGCCACGATAAATGCGCCGATAACCACACCCAAAAGCTTTAGAATAACCTTAAAGAAATTTGACATACATTCGCTCCCTTCTTTGCAAATCCATTTTCAATACAAAATATGTTTTTGTTAAAAATTATACCATATAAATTATAAAATTCAAACTAATTTAATGATGATTTTCCCGCTTTTCAATTTATTGTTATTTCATAAAGCAAATTCTATAACAATTTCTAACGGAATATGAAAAAGTAATAATGATTGCAAAAATATCTTTCCAAATAAACATTTCTCTTGACTTTAGTATAAATAAGTACTATAATTGAAAAAAGTTGCAGTTATGCTGTTGTTTTTTGATAGTTTACTTGCAAAATACTGGAAATATTATAAAGGGAGAAAATTATGTTAGAACTTATTAATTATACAAAATTGTACCCGAATGGCAAGGTGGGCGCTAAGGATATTAATCTCAAGGTCGAAAATGGAGATATTTTCGCTTTTATCGGCCACAATGGCGCGGGCAAAACGACGACAATAAAGAGCATTGTTGGAATTAATGACATTACAAGTGGCGATATTTTGATTGATGACATTTCAATCAAAGAAAATCCGTTGCTTTGCAAGCAAAAAATCGCGTATGTTCCTGATAATCCTGATATTTACACCGCGCTAACGGGTATTCAATATATAAATCTTGTGGCGGACTTTTTTAAGGTCAGTAAGGAGGCGCGAGAACGTTTGACGACAAAATATGCGACTGAACTTGAATTGATTTCAGACCTTAACAACCCTATTTCTACTTACTCGCACGGGATGCGACAAAAACTTGTTTTAATATCCGCGTTTGTTCACAGCCCAAAACTGCTTGTTCTTGACGAGCCTTTTGTTGGTCTTGACCCCAAAGCAAGTTTCACAATCAAAAACATAATGAAAGAATTTGTCAGCAACGGCAACGCAATTTTCTTCTCGACACACGTGCTTGAAGTTGCGGAAAAACTCTGCAACAAGGTCGCAATCATCAAAAACGGCGAAATAGTCATAAGCGGCACGATGAGTGAAATCAAAAAAGACAAGTCACTTGAAAATGTTTTCTTGGAGAGTGACAAAAATGAATAATCTTGGAATTTTGCTAAAAAACAACTACAACATTCTAATTGGACAAATTGCGGGCAAGAAGAAACGCAAGTCAACGCAAGTTGCAACTGTCCTTCTCATTTTGGGAGCGGTTGCCATTATTGCAATTTACACTTTGCAAGCATATAGTATGTTCAATGGGCTTTCAAAACTGCACCTCGAAAAAGTTTGTATGTTTCACGCAATTTTGACAACGCTTGTTGTAATTTGCATTATCGGCATTATGCGGACTTCGGCAAATACAAAGACTAGCGATTCCGACTTTCTATTGTCTTTGCCAATAAAAAAACGCGACATCATAATTTCAAAAACCATAAACAAATATGTTTTTGACTTCTTCTTCGCGTTTACATTGTTTGTTCCATTTCTTGTGCTTTATCAAGTGTTTGCTGGATTTGACGCTAAAATACTGCTATTAGGTTTACTTTTCACATTTTTGTGCCCATTTCTCAGCATTGGCATTTCATACATTTGCGATTTTGTCATCACGCGATTGTTCAATCGTATGCGACTCGGCGGAATACTAAAGTCTTTCACAATTTTGTTGTTGTTTGTTTTAGTTATGGCATTGCTGCTTGTCAAAACTTTCACATACGGCACTGCTGATTATCAAAATCTTGACGCATATTTTGCAGACCGCCCTATTTCAAACTTTGTTTTATCATTTTTGTTTGACACAAGTGTCATCAACGTTTTGGGCGTTATATTTGGGATATTAATTCCATTCGCTGTGGGTATGGTTCTTTATTCAATCAACTACGGCAAAACATTTGCTGCCTATTCATCAAATAGCAAGGCGCTAAAATTTAGTCAACCAAATAGCACTCTCTATATGTTATTTAAAAAAGAAATTTCTACTTATGCCACAACTCCCGCTTACATCATTAACACAATCATTGGACCTGCCATCATTTTGGTTGTATCAATCTTTTTATGTACAATGGGCTATTCGGGAATATGCGACTACTTGGGCATCCAAATTTCAAAAGACACGGTTGTAGGCTTCATAGCGCTTGCATTTTGCTTGTTTTGCGCAACTGCACCGATTTCCGCTTGCTCAATTTCGCTAGAAGGCAAAAATATGTGGCTGCTTAAATCTTCACCGATAAATGAAAAACAACTGTTTTCATCCAAAGTTTGCGTGCATTTGTGCATTGTAGAGCCCTGCATACTTATTGGCGCGACGCTGCTATCAATATTTTTGCAACTGAACATTTTGCAAATCGCCGCAATTTTCATATTGCCAACGCTTGCCAACTTTATTTTAGCATTTGCTGGCGTACTAATAAACCTTTGGCAACCAATCTTAGATTGGGACAACGAAACAAAGGTTGTAAAACAGAGTCTATCCGTGTTGCTAACAATGGTGTTAGGTGTACTGCTCGCGGTTGCCCCATATGGAATATATAAACTTTGTAGCGCATTGCCGTTATACGCAACCTTACTTATCTCAATTGGCTTATATGTCATTGTGCTTGTTGCAGCAATAACTTTGCTCTACACAATCGGTGTCAAAATGTTTAGAAAACTCTAAAATAAAAAAACGCTTTTGAATCATTTTCAAAAGCGTTTTTTTATAATTAAATTACATTTGTATTTTATCTATTTTGATTATGCTTGTTCGCTAGCACTATTTTCAATAGCAGTAGGCTCTGTATTGCCACCTATATAGTAGTTGCCTGCAACCGCTGCAGTTTCTCCAGTGAGAACTGTTGGAGCTGTTTCACTAGCAGCGCTGGCAATGTGCATATTTTCAATAGTACCCGCAACAAATTTGCATTTAGCAGCAGGAACTTTGATTCCAGCAGTTTTATCATACTCAAGGTATAGGTGAACAAT
>CALDMJ010000199.1 GCA_937914725.1 uncultured Clostridia bacterium
TGGTATACTATATATTGTGGTTACTTTTTATTTAGGCACATTTTAGGCACAAAATGTGAAAATTTTCATTTTATCAAATCTTTTATTACGGCACTCGAGATTATTAAGCCTGCGACCGACGGAACAAATGAACAACTTGCAATTGTGCTGGTTGTTTTTTTAATCGGTTTTTCGGTGGAAAAAACTACTTTAACATTATGGATATCTAGTTCATTCAGTTTTTTGCGAATAATTTTTGCGAGCGGGCAAGTGTGAGTTTCTGATATATCGGTCACTTTAAATTTAGTGGGGTCGAGTTTGTTGCCTGCGCCCATTGCGCAAATGATTGGTACGTTTGCTTGTTTTGAGGCTTTTATTAACTCAATTTTGGCATCTATGTCGTCTATTGCATCAACGATGTAGTCCATTTTGGAAAATGAGAAATCAAAGTTTTCATTATTAAAATTTTTGCAATAGTCATAGACCTTTGCGTTTGGATTAATGTCTAATATTCGTGTTTTAGCAACGTCGACTTTTTTTTGTCCAATCGTGCTGTGGAGTGCGTAAAGTTGACGGTTGATATTTGTGATGTCGATAATGTCTTTGTCAATTATGTGCAATTCTCCGATGCCGGAGCGTGCAAGGCTTTCAGCGACAAAACTACCCACGCCGCCAAGCCCAAATATTGCTACTTTGGCTTTTTGTAATTTTTCTACAGATTCTCTACCAATTAATAATTTTATCCTTTGCAGTTGTTCCATTTTTTCTCCTAAAGTTTATTTTTGTATTTTATAATTTTAATTTAAATAAATCAATTGCATTTTGTTTTGTCGCACACGCAATTTCGTCGAGTATTGTATTCCTTGCATTTGCAATTGTTTCAGCAACAAAGTAAACATTGTTTGGCGTGTTGCTACCTTTGCGCATAAATTTGGCAGGTAGCATACTTGGACTGTCGGTTTCAATCAAGAGTTTTTCAAGTGGCATCGCTGCCGCAATTTTTCTCAAATCGTCGTGCCGCTTGTATGTAATGTTGCAGGCGAATGAAATGTATGCTCCCAAATCAATTGCCTTAAAGCAGTCTAACTTTGTTCCGCAAAACGCGTGTAACATAAGTTTTAAGTTATCGTAATGTCGTATAATATCAAAGAAAACGTCGAAACATCCGCGAATGTGGCACACTACGGGGAGTTGCAACTCTTGCGCTATGTTTAGTTGCTTTGTAAAGGTGCGTTTTTGTGTGGTAAAATCATTGTCGTAATTTTTGTCAAGACCTATTTCTCCCATTGCAACAAATTTTGGTTGAGATTTTTGGCTGATGATATATTTTTCGACATCAACATTGTATTCGTCACAAAACTGTGGATGAATGCCCAACGTTGCAAAACAATTCTTGTTTTGAAACGCGATGTTAAGCGTTTTTTCAATGTTGCTTGCCTTGTATGAAGATGTTACAATCGCGTCTATGTCGTTATTTGGAACAAATCCCGTCAGCCTTTCATCCACCAAATGTGCGTGTGAGTCTATAAACATACTATTCCTTTTTTATATTATACCACATTTTTAGTTTTTTAGCTAAATAAATGTTGTTTTAAGTAAAACAAAACAAATACATTTTTTTTGGCTTTGGTCTTGAAAGTTCGAAAAAAGTTTGGTATAATATAAAAAACAAAAAAAAGGGGAAAGAATATGACTTTTGAAAAGTATTTTGAGGATTTAAAGGTTGCAAACAATGAAGAATTACCTGCACTAGTCATAAAATTTATGAACGAGTGGAACGAAAATCAAATTGTCAACGAGTTTGAACACAAGTATGTAAAAAATGATTTTTTTAATTTGGTATGCAAAAAGATTATTGATAATGGCGCATATCCAATGAGTATTCACAAATTGTTAGTCGATGAACTTTCAGGTAAGCAGGCAAAAATGGTTATAAATTGTTTGCCGCTTTCTACGGAAATGGTTTCGGATTACGAAGCAAAGTTTTTGGCGACAAACCAATTATATGAGAAAATTGACTTTATCGAAGCGCGCGGTGTAAATTTTGAAGCGATGCAAAACAGTATTTTGAAGGATAGTGACTTAAAAGCGTTGAAATATTATGCAAACACTGTGGAGAAAGCTAATATTAAAATTATCATTAATAGGTTGATGTTGGCAAGAAGCAGATATCCCTCATATGCATCAAAAAAAATGATGGAGAATAGGAGTCTTTGCGCATATTTGGAAGTGCTTGATGAAAAAAGGAACTTCAGCCGAAAAATCGATTTAGAAAAATAAAAACTCCCAATAAAAAATGTAATAAAACTGATGTTTAAAAACAATTTTACTATAAATTTTGCAATGAAGTTTGTTTTAAAAATTTTTGTTATTATAAAATATGAATATTATAAATAAAACATATAATTAGCTAATTAGCATATGAAAAGAGTTGAAAAAATAAAAAAAATACGATATAATGATATCGTATTGAAAGCAGGGGTGGCGGAACGGCAGACGCGCTAGTTTCAGACGCTAGTGAATTAAAATTCGTGAGGGTTCAAATCCCTTCTCCTGCACCACAAACAAAAAACCACAATATGTAGTATATTACTTCAATATGCAATACCATATATTGTGGTTGTTTTTTTATTTAGGCACATTTTAGGCACAAATGTTTTTAATTCTATTATTGTTATGTTTTTGTATTGTTTTTTTGCCTACAAATAACATAATTTATCAATATTTGCAATAAAAAGTTGTTTTTCAACGATTAAATTTGAATTATTTTATATAAATCATTGCAAAAATTACAAAATAGTGTTATAATGAAGTTGCAACGAGGTGTAGCGCAGTTGGTAGCGCGCG
>CALDMJ010000200.1 GCA_937914725.1 uncultured Clostridia bacterium
CAACAATCGACGGCGGTAAACAAATCACAGTGACCTATGTCGTGCGCGAAAGCCTTAGCATCTAATGGCAAAAATGTGAAAAAAAACTGCAAGAAAATTGTAAAAAGTGATTGTCTAAATCGAAAAAATGTTGTATAATTAAACAAAGGAAGAAAAACCTTGACAACAAAAGCAAAACACATAGGCGATAATGGGGTAATTTATGTTTAAAATCAACAACGAAAATGGCTACGACATTAATGAAAAACTCATACAAAAAGCATCTAAAGCGCTCTCAAAAATAGTCGGGCAAAAAAACAAAAATTTCTACGCAATTCTAAATTTTGTCGACATTGAAACAATCCACGAAATGAATAAAGAATTTCGTGAGAAAGACCGCCCAACCGACGTGCTTTCCTTTAGAATGCTTGAGAATGGTTTGCAAACAAAGATAAACAAGAAAAATTATCCTTTCGACTATGATAGGGAAGAAAAAAAAGTTTTCATCGGCGAAATCTTCATTTGCTACGACGTCGCCGTCGCGCAAAGCAAAGAATACGGGCATTCGCTTGACCGCGAAATTTGCTTTTTGAGCGTGCACGGACTCTTGCATCTCTTGGGGCTTGACCACGAAGCGGAGTTTGAAAGAGCGATAATGTTCGATTTGCAAGATAAAGCAATGGAAAAAATGAAATTGGAGAGGTAGAATGGAATTTAAGTCAGGATTTGTTGCGCTCATCGGTTTGCCAAACGTCGGCAAGTCAACACTAATCAATGCACTGTTAAAAAAGAAAGTGTCGATCGTCACGCCAAAACCGCAAACAACGCGAAACAAAATAATGGGTGTCTATAACACGCCAAGTAGGCAAATCATTTTTGTCGACACGCCGGGCATTCACAAACAAAAAAACGCGCTCGATAGATTTATGAACAAAAGCGTCGAAGCCGCAGTCGAAGATGTCAATCTCATTTTGATTGTCGTCGACGCGACAAAAGTTTTGTATGAACAAATCTATACGCCACTAAAGAAAATTGACGCAAAGAAAATACCAACATTTTTGGTTGTCAATAAAGTGGACGAAACAACCATCGAAAAAATATATCCGCAAATAGAGAAGATAAAAGATGAAACCGCATTTAAAGAAATCGTTTTCATCTCCGCAAAAAAACGCCAAAATTTGGATGTTTTACTTGAATTGATTGATCCGTACTTGACCGACACTATAAAATACTATCAGGATGACGACTTGGATGATAAAAAAATCAATAACTTTATTGTTAGCGAAATCATCCGTGAAAAAGCGCTGTATCTCATCCGTGAGGAAATTCCGCACGGCATCGGTGTCAAAGTAGAAACAATGGAGCGCGAAGGCAATCTCCTTAATATTTCTGCCACAATATATTGCGAGAAACAGTCGCACAAAGCAATCATCATCGGCAAAAACGGGCAAATGCTCAAAGACATCGGTACACGGGCGCGCCAAGAACTTGAGAAAATATACGACACAAAGATTTTTCTAGAACTTTGGGTAAAGGTTAAAGAAAACTGGAAAGACAGCACAGGACTTCTAAACGAACTTGGCTTTACCGAAGACGACATTTAATCAACCAAAGTATCACGAATAAAAATTGACAATCAACAAAAAATAAATCGGAGGTAAAAAATGAACGAATTTGAAAATTTTATAAGGTTATTAGACCGTGCGTTCTACAAGACAGGCAACATTGGGTATAGAAACCTCAAAAATGTGCTTGTACACCCTGAGTGGTTCCGATTTTTGGAAGAGCAAGACGAAAAGCAGACCACAAAGGATTGATATATGGCAAAAGAATATAAGTGTGACGCAATTGTAATCTATTCCGCCGATTTTCGCGAATACGACAAATTGCTCACCCTTTATGCGCCAACATTTGGGAAAAAGAAAGTCGTTTTGCGTGGTTGCAAAAAGCCAACCGCCAAATTGCGATACGCAAGCACGCCGTTGTTTTATGGCGAGTTTGTTATTGTCGAAGGCAAGGGTTACGACATTGTCAAAACAGTCGACAGCAAAAAGACTTTTTTTAACATCCCCAAAGATTATGAAAAATACCTCGACGCGTGCAATATTTTGAAAATTGTCGATGCAAATGGCGAATACAACAATTTTCGTTTGCTTTTTATGCTACTGCTTACATATTTGTCAGTTATAGATATTGAAAACTCAAATTTAGATATCGCGACTTCAAAGTTTATGGTAGAAATACTGAAAATGCAGGGTTTTGAACTAAATACCACAATTTGTAACGCCTGCAGCAATAGTTTTGAGAATAAAATCTATTTCGATGTAGACCTGAACTGCTTTTTGTGTGAAAACTGTCGCAAAATTAATAGTGAAGAAGTCGATAAAAACATCGTTAATTTAATTAACACACTTCAAATCCACAAGTTTGTGGAACTTGTAAGTATGTCTTTTGAAGAAAACGTGCTAAAGTCGACGAAAAAAATGTTAAAAGAAATTATAAATCGACAATTTTTCTTGAATTTGTAAAAATAGTATCTAAAAAAAGGAATTTTGCGTCCATTGGTTGTATTTAACCTTTGAACGCGATTTTTAGGAGAAAAAGGCATTAATGGATAGACTAAAAGACGGCTTTGTAATGGACTTGAAGTCTCGCTGTAGTTTTTCTCAAATTGCTTCAAAGTATTTGGAACTGACCAAAAAAGGGCGCAACTATTGGGCACGCTGCCCATTCCATTATGAAAAAACTCCTTCGTTTACAATTGACGAGTACGAGGGTTTTTATCATTGTTTCGGTTGTGGCGAAAGCGGCGATTTGATTCAATTTATTAGGAAAATGGAAAACCTTAGTTTTATGGAAGCGGTCGAATTTCTTGCGAAAATGGTTGGGGTTGAAGTGGAGTACGACAAGAGCGTCGACGCTAAAGCAATTGCTGAGAAAAATCGAGAGAAAAAAGAAGTTTTGAAAGCGTTAAACGACGCAAAGGAGTTTTATAAAAAACAAATTTACGCCAAAACATCAGTAAAAGCGCAAAATTATTTGCGCGATAGGAGAATTAACCGCGCCTCGCTTGAAAATTTCGAAATAGGGTATAGCCCAAATTTTCAAGCAGTCGTGCGTAGTTTGAACGAACTTGGCTATGACAACCAAACATTGGTTAATGCTGGGATAGCCTCACAAAAGGATGGAAAAGTTTATGACGCAGTTGCCGAGCGACTGATTTTTCCTATCTATAATAATTATTGCGAAGTCATCGGCTTTTCGGGCAGAATACTTGACAAGGAGCTTGACGTCCCTAAATACAAAAATACGCGCCAAACAATTGTATTTGATAAATCGCGGGCAATATTTGGACTCAAGCAAGTCATCAACGCAAAACGCGAGCAGCGCTTTAACACGCTAATCCTTGCTGAAGGGCAAATTGACGTCATTATGCTCCACCAGTTTGGCTTTCAAAACGCCGTTGCCACGCAGGGAACAGCGCTTACTGAGCAGCACGCAATGTTATTAAAGAAAATTTGCGACAATGTTTTGGTTTGTTACGACGGTGACAATGCAGGGCAAAAAGCAACATTTCGCGCACTAGACATCTTGCAAAAAGCCGGACTCAGCATCAAAGTCATCACAATTCCCAACGGACAAGACCCCGACGAGTTTTTGAAAAAGAACGGCAAGGAAGCTTTTGAAAAGCTTATTGAAAATGCGGAAGAACTTATGGATTACAAAATCCGTGTCACTGCGCAAAGTTTTGATATGTCCTCAAACGACCAAAGGACAAAGTTCCTAAAACAGGCCATCGACCTAATTCGCGACCTTCCAAGCCTCGCGCTCGCGGACGTTTACGTGCGCCCAATCGCAAAGTACGCAAATGTTTCAGAAAATGTTGTGCGTGAAAGTTTAACTGCACAAATGTCAACACTTAAAAAAGAAAAGAAAGCAACCGATGAAGAATTAAAACAGTTTTCGGAAAATTTTGTAGACGCAAACCAAAAAGCGGACAAGATAATCCTAGCAAGTATGGTTCACAAAAAGCCATATGTCACATATGACCAAACTTTAGCATTTGTCAGCACAAACTACCAAAGGTTGTATCAATGGTTGCTTGAAAAACACGACTCAAACACGGAGTTTCGCATCAGCGAATTGTATGATCACTTTGACCTTGAAAATGACAAAGATATTGCGGAACTAATAAATTTCCACTTTTCAAGTTCCGAAGAAAAGGACAAGCAGGAATACCTAAATTCGCTCAATCTAAATAAAATACGCGCCCTTGAAGTTGAAATCAAAGATTTGGAAACACTATACAAAAACGCAACTGACCTATCCAAACGTACCGAACTTCTCAATAAAATTGGAAACTATAGCAGAGAACTTACAAGACTAAAAACTACATTTATTAATTAGGCGCTTCGCGCCCCAAAGGAGTAAAATGGAAACAATATCACTCAAAGCGGAAGTCGACAAACTTATCGCACTAGGAAAAAGAAAAGGCAACAGATTGTCTGACGATGAAATCTATATGAATATGCTAAAATTTGACGCCAGCCAAGCGCAAATTGACGACGCAATGAAGCAAATTGAAAAAGAGGGCATCGCAATTCAAATCAGCGAGGAGCAATTTAAAGAAGAGGACCTTTATTCGATTGAAAATCTCATCAGTCAAGCAAGTATGGATGATCCCGTCAAGATGTACTTAAAAGACATCGGTAGACTTCCAATGCTGTCGCCCGAAGAAGAAATTGAAATTGCAACACGCGTTTCAAAAGGCGATGAGTTTGCAAAGGAGCGCCTAGTCGAAGCAAATTTAAGACTTGTCATCAGCATTGCAAAACGCTATGCAAATAAATCTAGCCTCCAACTAATGGACTTGATTCAAGAAGGAAATTTGGGACTCATTAAAGCAGTCGAAAAATTTGACTACAAGAAAGGTTTTAGATTTTCAACATATGCAACGTGGTGGATAAAGCAGCATATCACGCGTTCAATTGCCGACCAAGGTAGAACAATTAGAATACCAGTCCATATGGTCGAAACAATCAACAAGCAAGCCAAAGTTTCTCGAGAACTTTTGCAAAAACTCAACCGAGAGCCAACAACAGCCGAAATAGCGGAATATATGGGCATTTCCGAAGCAAAAGTTATCGAAACGCAACGCATTGCGCAAGACCCATTGAGCCTTGAAAGTCCGCTCGGTGAAGAGGACGACAGCAAACGCGGGGACTTTATTGAAGATGAAACAATTAAATCTCCAAACGAACTCACAATGCAAAGTCAACTCCGCGAACAAATTTTGAGTGTCCTCAATTTCTTGACCCCGCGCGAGCAAAAAGTTATCCGCCTAAGATACGGGCTCGACGACTCTCACCCACGCACGCTAGAAGAAGTCGGCAAAGAATTTAACGTCACGCGCGAAAGAATTAGACAAATTGAAGCTAAAGCACGCAAAAAACTTATGCGTCCAAACATTACTAAAAAACTAAAATCATTTTCGGAGAACTAATGAAGAAAAGATTATCAAAGCTTTGTAGCCTAGTCGAGGGCAAAACAATTGCCGACATTGGCTGTGACCACGGTTATCTCTGTGAAATGTTGGTTGAAAGAGATTTTGACAAAATTTTTGCCTGCGAAGTTACAACAAACAACCTCGAAAAAGCAAAGGAAAACATCACCAACTATGTTCATAGAAAGTTCAAGTCCGTTACGACCGAACAAAGTGTTTTAATTTTTAAAAATCACAAAGTAGAGTTTGTTTTGTCGGATGGATTCAACAATTTGCAAATTGTGCCAGATTGTGCTATAATAGCAGGGATGGGTGGAGAACTTATCGCGGACATATTGTTTAGGGATATGACAAAATTACCACAAGTTGTGGTTTTGCAACCTATGTCGAAAATTGAGCTCCTGCGCTCAAAACTCATTGAGTACTACGAAATTATTGAGGATGAAGTTTTGTTTGATTGTGGAAAATATTATAACATAATCAAAGCAAAACGTGGCAAAGATAATCTTACTGAACTTGAGGTAAAGTTTGGCAAAACTAACTTGCAAAATCTTTCACCTGAGTTCAAAGAGTACCTAAAAAAAATCAAGCGCGTGGCTAAAGAAATTAAAACTAAACAGTACGAAGATTTGTTGCTCCAAATAGAAAAAGTAGAGGAAATGTATGAATAAAATATTAGAATATCAAAAAATTGATGGCGATCTTTTGCAAATCGAAAAGAAAATTAAAGCCAGCCAAGCGCAAAAGACAATCGACCGCGAAAATGAAGTCGTAAATGACGCACGAAATAAAATGAAAGACCTCGACAAAAAGGCCGAAGAACTTTTAAAAGAGTTTAACAACCTGCGTGAAATTATGAACGACAATGTCAAGAATATTGAAATTTTGGAAAAACAAAAAATTGAAATGCAAGACAAATCGCGAGTTAAAAAATTGTACGACAATATCAAAAATGTCAACAACAATCTAGGCGTTATCGAAAATAGAATGAAAACGCTCACAAACCAAATTGATAGCGTTTTAAAATCATTTAATAGCGCAAGAAAAACAATTGAAGTCAGCAAAGAAAAGAAGAAACGCGCCCAACAAGAACTTGACAATGTATCCCAAAAATATGAAGCCCAAATTGCCGATTTGTCATCAAAACTTGCCACAATTGCAAAGGACGCGGATGCAAAAATGCTTGAAATCTACAAAAGATTGCGCGACACAAAATTCCCGCCATTTGTCCAAGTATCTGACGAGGACGGGCAAAATCGTTGCAGCGGCTGCAAAAGCATAATTCCAGTTGGGAGAATGGACGCCCTGAAATCAAACGGACGCATCGAGTGCGAAAGTTGCCATAGAATAATTTATCTGCCCGATAAGTTTTAATAAACCTATTTTAATGTTTCTAGCAATCTTAGAAAACTGAAAGGGAACTAGAATACAAAATGTTTGCAAAAATACCAAAAATTATTTGGTATTTTTTTTCGATTATGGTAAAATACAAGTATAAATTTGTACAAAGGAGACCGAAATAGTGAAGTACT
>CALDMJ010000201.1 GCA_937914725.1 uncultured Clostridia bacterium
CACAGATAAATTGTGGTTGCCAAGTGGCTTTGAAGTATTGCACACAGGCTATGAACCCCAAACAGGCGCTACATTGTCAAGATATGACGGCGATAACGACATAATATACTTAAACAAAAGTTCCTCTAATGGAGAAATCTATTCAAGTGCAAAAGCAATAATAAGCCCAGATTCAAACACTTCATCGCACACGAACACGAATAGAACTGGGCTATGGGAATTAAACGCGTACGATCGTGCAGCGGATGCGACAATTGCTTGGCTGCGTTCCGGCATTTCAAACATTGACAAATACGCGCGCGGTATTGATGAATACGGGGACGTATTCGGCTATGAAGTAGACACTTACGTTAATGTTCGTGTGGCGCTCCACCTTAATCTTTGCGCTCTTAAATCCTTGTTGCCTTCTGAGGATACCGCCCTGAATTTATCTGCCACAAATAATGCCGCAAATAGTTTGCTTGTTCTCACAGTTATGGACGGGAACGCACGCATTGCTGAATTCTCTTGCATAAGCGGAACAATCACTGCAACCATAATACTTGATAAGAATAAAACCTACAAAATTCTTGCAACGCGACCATTTGGCAGTAGTATGGAAGTCAAACTAGACGATGTTTTGCAGTCTCCAACAGTCTTTGCCTGCTATGAAATTCAAACAGCGGAAAATGATCAAATGAACATTACATTCACGCTAACGGGTGACGGCTCGTGGAAAAATTGCGTTGTGATATAAATTTTGATCTTAATATTTAACATCGTGAATAATTTTTCACAATCGCTGTTGTATATATAGTTTATAGGCAGCAAAATTTGTGCCACGTAATGTAAAAAATTTGCAAAAGGGCGCTAAATTGCTAGACTTTAGTTTCGTTTTATGCTATAATAGGCCATATTATAAAACACAAGGAGAGTATATAATATGAACAAACAAGAGTACATTGATGCAATTTCTGAGAAAACAGGCATCAGCAAAAAAGACTGCGGGGAACTCCTCGACGCTTGCTACGAAGTTTTGGTCGAAGCATTGAAAGCTGGAGACGAACTTGTAATTTCTGGAATCGGTAAGTTTGAAGTTCGCGAAAGAGAAGAAAGAGATGGTAGAGACCCTAGAACTGGCGCTACAATTAAAATCGCCGCTTCAAAGACTCCTTCATTCA
>CALDMJ010000202.1 GCA_937914725.1 uncultured Clostridia bacterium
CATTTCAAGTTTTTCGGCTTTGCAAACAACGCCGAGCGCTGATGAAAGAATGTCAAGCGCGCCTTTCATTTCGCAAAGTCCACCACCTGTGACTAAAAATTGATAAATTCCTTGTTCCTCAGTGACGCATTTGCTGACCATTTTGGCTATGTGTTCGATTCTAGCACGGACAACTTGATTGACGTCACTTGCTTTGAGTTCGTATTCCTTTTGCGTTTTTTCGTCCGTGACGACATAGTAGTCCACTTCGGACGGGTCGACTGTCAAAAGCACTTTTTGCTTTAAATTTTCAGCAACTTTAAACGAAATTTTGAATGCTTCACTCAAGTCCGTTGTGATGTGTGCGCCGCCAAGGTCAAATGAATACAAACTTTCGACTTTGTCGCCTTTGACTGCGACGACACTTGTCAAGAGGTATCCTGTGTCGATAAGCACGACGCCCATATCACGGAAACTTGACTTTGTCATTTGCATTGCTTGTTCGACGATTCCGCATTTGTATGAAATATCCGTAAGACCACAAATTTGGAGCAACTCATCCATTTTTGCAATAAACTCTTTGCTTGCGTAGATAAAGTCGACATCCGCGGTCAAATCTTCTTGCCCGTGTTGCCCCGCGATTTGCGTTGAACTATGAGGCAAAAAGTCTCCGAGAATTTTCTTCAGTACAATACCGCCGTCGATTTCGCTCGGGTCAATTTGCGCCCCTTTCAAAAATTCATTTCTTAGCGCGTTGTCGAACTCAATTGGCGTTGAAAAAGTTTTTGTTATTGTTTTCTTTATCAATCCACAAAAATCGCTTGGCACATTTACGTAAACTTTTGAGTATTCCTCAGTATCGACATCACTAAAGAGTTCGCGCAGCGAGTCTTGCAATTCCGTCGAGTCCTCCAAAAATTGCCCGTCGACGACGCCGTCATAGTCAATTTCGTAGTTACCACGGATATTGATGATACCCTCGTTGACTTCCACTGCGCAAAGGCGCAATTTGCCAGAACCAATGTCTAGCGCAATAAATTTTGTGTTTTGCATATTCTTCCCTCATTCGTTAGATTTTGGTGCGCGGTGGGCAAAGATATAAAAGCAACGACTGCTTATATGTAAGTGCTTGCCACGCTTCAAGTTTTAGTTATGATACCACATTTTTTTAATAATTGCAAACAATTTATCAATTGTGTTCACAAAATGGCGTGATTATGACGACGTCAAGCCCTTTATTTTGTGCGTATTCAATTGTTTTCTTTGTTCCGCCACCGCCAAAACGCCCGCTGTACACGGCAATTATGCGGCTACTATTTTCTACCATATACTTGTTGCGCTCCTCCATACAGCCGTCAAAATACGGCGTGTGCGAAACATACGTCACGACATCGGCATTGTCGACGATGTTTTTGTAACGCGCCCTTGACTTTTCGCTCCACACCTCGCTTTGCCCTATGCACGGAATGGCACACTCAAGTTTGATGCCAAACTCGTTTTTTAGTTTCAGCACGATTTCACTTGCGAGCATATCTATGCCGAGTGCGACGCCGGAAATAAAGTACGTATAACCATCGTAGATTGCCTTTATTATCGCGCTTTCTAGGTCGTCATAACATTTTCTAAACGCAGAGCCGCACTCGCGATATCCCCACGGCAACCGCTGTGGGCGGTGACCTGTGAAACAACATTTTTTGATTTTTTCCATTTTTCCCCTATTTATATGGTTTTTCTTTTTAATAATAATATGCGCTTGATGCCAAAAGTTCGGTTTTTGAGTTCCTCAAAATAGTCGTAAACCTTTGCGTCCATACTATCCTCTTTTGCCATTTCGACAACACAAATGCCGTCGTCCGTCAAAACGCCTAGGTCGACGATTTTCAATAGTGCTTGACTTTCAAGCCCTTTGTGATACGGCGGGTCTAGCAAAATTATGTCAAACTTTTGCCCGCGTTTTTTAAAGTTCAAGAGCGCTTTATCATACGGCAAATTGATGATTTCGGGGGTGTATTTCATTGATTGTGCGTTTTTACGCACCAAATCACAACTTTTGGGGTTCATATCAACAAAAACTGCACTTTCGGCATAGCGACTGAGGCACTCAAGCCCGAGCGCGCCTGAACCTGCGAACAGGTCAAGCACTTTCGCGCCCTCAATATAAATATCCAATAATCCAAACATACTTGTTTTGACCAAATCCGCCGTCGGGCGCGTTCCTTCAAAATTTGGGAGCAACAATTTTTTGCCCCTATTTCTTCCTGCTATAATTCTCATAATCATTATTATAGCATACTTTTTCATTTCTTCAATCAATTTGACAAAAAAAGCGGACTTTTCGCCCGCTCTTTAAAAATACTTTGTTCGGTTACAAATTGCATTATTCTCCCATATTTACTTGTTTTTTCATATTATTACAGTCGCAGGAGGTTGAAGGTTGTTAGAGTTTCGTACTCAATTGTGTTTGAGAGGTGAGAAAGGTCGCGGGCAGTAATTTGCTCCGCGCCGTCGATGCCGAGGACGGTGGCATAGAGCGGAAACGCGGCGTCGATGCCGCCAAAGTCGTCGAGCGATTTATAGAGGTTGTAGTTGTGTGGAAAAACTTTGTCTATCATTGATTTGAATGAATACATCAATATTTCGTCGTTGTTTGTGCGCGAAATTTGCATTGAGTCGCAAATCGTGTCGACGACGCTATCAAAGACGCTGCTACAAGTAAATGTTTTTTTGATTTTCAGGTTTGTTATGTCACACATTAGCATATCCATACATATATGCCCGACGATTGGACATTTTTGCCCACAGATAAGGACGTGCCCTTTTTCGTAGGCGCGCAGGTAGCCGTCGGCATAACCAATTGCGACGACTGCGATTTGCATATCGCGCGATGCAGTAAAACTTGCGCCGTAACCGACGGTTTCCCCTTTTTGCAATGTTTGTGTTTTGACAACTCTGGCGCGGATATTGAGGCAAGGTTTGACATCCGTTTTGCGCGTGTTGTCGTAACCATACATTGCTAGCCCGACGCGTATCATATTATAGTTGTACTTATTTGATTTCAAAAACGCGGCACTGTTGCTGGCGTGGACGATTAGTTTGCGTTTGCGGCAAAGGTCGAGCATTGACAGGAATTTTGCGTTTTGGCGCTTTAGTTTATAACTGTTTTCGCTTTCCGCCGTCGCAAAGTGGGTATATATGCCCTCAATTTTGATGAGTCTACATTTGTCAATTTCGTTTAACAGGCACTGCAGTTGCAAAGTTGTTTTGACGCCAAGTCGGTTCATCCCTGTATTGATTTTGATATGAACAAATGCGCGCTTGTTTAGGTTTGTTGCAATTTCATTGATTGCGGAAACGTCCGCGAGCGTGTCGCACGTCAGGCGGATACCTTTTTTTATTAGTTGTGGCAAGTCGGTGTAATTAAATTTGCCAAGCATCAAAATCGGCTTTTTTAGTTTTAGGTCGCGGACTTGCAGCGCTTCCATTGCGTTTGCAACTGCAAAAAAGTCTACAAGGTCGGAGATACCTATGCACACTTGTTTGTAGCCGTGCCCGTATGCGTTTGCTTTGACGACGGCGCAAAAATTTGGCGTTTTGATGTTTTTTTTGCCTTTTTTATGCATTTTTTCATCAATATTTGTGCTTGTTTCACGTTTTTTGTTGTTTTGTTGGCAAACAAAACTGCTTGCTTGTTTCAGCTTTATAATATTTTCTCTCAATATTTCAATGTTTACTTCTTTTTCTACCATAACATTATGTTATGCTACGTCACGATGTTTTGACATCGCCTGTGTGCTATAGTCTACAATTAAATTATAAAGAGTAGTGCTATCAACGCGTTAATTGCCAAAGTAAATTCTACCACAAAAATTTCTCGAAGTAAATTCTGCGTCAAATTGCACGATGGAATTTACTTTGAGAATTAGCAAACGCTATCAATGAAAAAGGCTCACAATGTAACAAGTTGACAAGTAGCGCGGAATGTGATATAATTTAAGACGTAAATCAAATACGAAAAAAGAGGATTATTATGACAAAAGAGAAAAAACAAGTTATTATTATGCATATTGATGAAATGAGAATAGATAGAAACAATAAAAAATTGGTTTTAGATGCTATGCAAGAAACTAACCCTTCCAAAAATTGTGAAAAGGTAATTGATAGCGCCTATAAAATTGCCCTACTCATTGAAACTCAAGCTCTTAGTCCTAAAAGAGAAAAACAGTTGAATGCTAACTTGTCATATGCTTGCGAGGCATATAACGATGAGTTGCAATTATTTATTGATTGCTCACGCTAAATATCAAATTCAAAAGAAAGTGTTGAAAAATACTTTCTTTTTTTTCGAAAAAAGAAAGATTTAAATGAAATTCCACCTTGCGGGGCTTGCTTCAAAATATAAAGTTTTAATTTCCCCGTATCTATATAAATTGTAGTTACATTTCAATAATTAAAGCAATTTTATAGAAAAATTATAATTTTTTCATTTTTATTTAATTTTTATAATTTATTTCATTTTATTTATGTTTTTTTTGCAATCAAAATTGTTACAGTGGGCGCAAGGCGTTGGGTGCGAAAAGTGATTGATTGTTTTTGCGACGGCGTAGCATATCAAGCAAATTGCAAGCAAGATGACTAACCCGACAAGCCAGCCGTATAGCAAAATTATGCTAGTTATTTTGTAGACAAAGTATGCGCCGATGTAAGAGGTGACAAGTTGCATTGCAACGGAAATTATTGTCCATTTTGCCCCGATTTCGGCGCGCATAACACTGATTGTGGCGATGCACGGCGTATACAAGAGGCAAAATGTGAGGAAAGAAAGCGCGCTTGCAGGCGTAAAGCATATGGCGCTTGTTGGGAGCAAGAGGCTTGCACCGACAAGTTCGTTTGTGGCGGACACGTTGTTGATGATCCCGATGCTGCTGACGATTAATTCTTTCGCGATTAGGCCTGCTAAGAGCGCACTCACAGCGCCCCATTCGCCGAAGCCGAGCGGCGCAAAGAGCGGTGCGAGAATTTGCGCGATACTTTGCAAAATGCTGATTTTTTGCGCGTTTTGCGCGCTATTTCCGCCGATAAATTCAAAACTTAATGTGAAACTTTGCAAAAGCCAAATGATGATTGAAAAGAAAAATATATATCCGCCGATACGGGTCAAAAACTCTTTTGTGTTTTTCCACACGGACGAAAACAAAGTGCGTGCGGCGGGAATTCTATATGGCGGAAACTCCAAAATGAAACTAGAATCTGCATTTTTGAGGCGCGTTTTGTCAAGCAAATTTGCAATCAATACGCCAAGCAGTGCGGAGAGGATATACATCAAAAATATGACAAAAACATTGCCGTTGGCAAAAAATGCGCCCCCTATTACGGCAAAGACAGGGAGTTTTGCGCTGCACGCCATAAATGGCGTCGTCAACACGGTTTTGATTTTTTCATTTTTATTATTGAGATTTTGCGCGGTCATTATTGCGGTGGCGGTGCAACCAAACCCCATTAGAAAAGTAAAGACACTTTTGCCTGAAAGCCCTACTTTATTAAAAATTCCTTCCATTAGGTACGCAAGACGCGCCATATAGCCGCTTTCTTCTAAAATCGTCAAAAATAGAAATAGCAAAATGACTTGCGGCAAGAATGAAACGACAGAACCGACGCCACCGATAATGCCGTTTGCTACCAATGAATAGACAAATCCTGCGCCGATTTTATATTCTATAAAAAATAATAGCGGTGCGCCGATAAGTTCGACAATAACAAACTCAAATATCCCACTAACATATGCACCAACGCTTGAGAAAGTAAGATAGAAAACGGCAAACATAATAAGCGCGAAAATCGGCAATGCAAGATATTTGTTTAGCAAAATTTTATCCAATTTTTCGGTTGTTATGGAATGCTTCATTTTGGGGAAACTTTTTTCTACTATTTTTTTATTTTGCTTATTTTTCCGTGAAAAACGCGAAAAAAATGCGATTTTTTGTGTTTTTTTTGGTATTTTTTTAAATTTTTGTGTTGTTTGTGATTTTTGTTGCTCATCTTTTTGCAAATTATATTTGCAATTTTCTAGCAAAAAATCAATATATTTATAGCGTTCCTCATAGAGCATTGACTGATAGTCGCGCGAGTTTAGCAAGGACATTATTTCATCATTTTGTTTAAATTTTTCAATCGTTTTCTCGTCCTTTTCAAGCGCACGCATTATAACAAAATTGAGTAATTTTTCATTATTTTCTTTTAGTAAATTTTGCGGAAAAAATTTATTCAATAGATTGTTTTTCTTGATTAATTTTTTCATTTCTTCAAGTGGGAATTCTTTTAGATATGGTAGGTTGTACTTTTTATTTTCACACGTCGGCTGATATGATTTAAAAAAGTTTTCAATTTCGCTTTTAGAAAAAAAATCTATTATTTGGACGTGTGTGCATAGCGATTTTGACAGTGATTGTTCTTCAAAAATTGTTGGGGTGATTTTAGTTTTGCCAAAACGATTGACAAGTAGCGTTGTTTGGATACCTAGCTCTAGGAGTTGTAATGTTAGCAACAAATTGCGACGAAGATTGTTTTGTTCGCAAATATTTAGGACGGGCATATTCTTTGTAGCGACAAATTCGGCGGTTACTTTCTCTTCCAAACTATAGGAACTGAGTGAGTATGCGCCCGGCAGGTCGATGAGTGTATCTATGTTGCCACTGATTGCCAAATTGCGCGCAGTTGCGCCGACGGTTACGCCGTGCCAATTGCCGATGTGCAATGCCGACTTTGTCGCACGGTTGATTAGTGAAGTTTTGCCTGTGTTGGGATTGCCGACAAGTAAGACGGTGCGCACAGTATTTTCAGTTTTGTTCATATGATATTTTATGAATGAATGAAAAATTTTAGACCGCGTTTGCGTCACTTGCCACCACTCTTCAAATCATAAAATGTTGTTTTAGTTTCAGTGGCAAACTATGTTTATATGATTTTTATATCTATGCGCAAAAATTGTTGCAGAGTTTTACCAATTAATCAGACAATTATTTTTATTGGAAATTTTTATGCCACAAACATATACACATTATTGTGATGCTAAAAATATTATACATATGACTTAGCAAAAAAGAATTCTTTAAATGTCAGTTATTTACTAATATAGGAGAATTATATGACAACTAAACTTTGTACTTTACAAGCAAAAAACTCAAACGCCTGCACACCAATTGAGAATTGTCAGCAAACACTCAATCACATTGTGGGTAAAAAATTTTGCAGGGTTGTCGGTGTTTCCGCTGAGCCGAACTTGAGGCGCAGGCTGTTTGAGCTTGGGCTTGTCAAAGGTGCAATTGTTCAAGTAATTAATGTTTCACCAATGTCACGCGCGTACCTTATCAAAATTCAGGATAGTTTGCTTTGCATTCGCGCTAGCGTGCTTGCACACGTTTTAGTTGACTCACTCGACATCTAAGGTGTCAAATATTCTTAATCGATCAAATTTTGTCGACAATGTCGACTAAAAATCACTTTCCAATATAGTAAAAAAGTGCACTTATCATAGCCAATTTTATAGGTAAATACCTTTTTATATTTTTGCACTGCAAAACCCCACATAATCACTCACGTGGGGTTTTAGTAAATTTACATCTTTTTATCTTTCAATTTCGGTTTCCGATTTACGTTTGCGAAAAAGTTTTTTGAAAAAGCCTCTATCTTTATTATAAACATCCTCAACAGTTTTCAAACATCTTAGGTAACTGCCTGCAGTAGCGTGGCTATAATATCTTAGATTGGTAATAGTTGCAAAATAAGAAATAAATTTATCTTCACCGACTTCTTCAACGCTTTTGATTTTACTGTACGTTTGAATACGTCGATCAAGCGACGGCAAAATAGACTCAATATAAACAAAATCAACACGAATTTTATGGTTGAGCATATTTATATCTTCATCTTCGATAATCCTTCTTTCTATGCCCTTATCGTTCCTAATTTTTTTATCGTAATACGTTTTTTGTTCAAGCAGTTTTGTTTTGAATTTTACATCAAATGACGGATGTTCCTTTGCATATTCTATTGCAATTTCTTGCAAAATGGCAAAGCACTCGTCTTCTTTTATTTTTACTTCATTAAATTGTTCATTAAAATTGATGCAATAATCTTTTAGTTTTAAATACACATTTTCTTTCATAGCTTCACCATTTTTTATTCCATTAATTTTTATTATTCTTTGCCCTTATCGCAAAAAAAATTTCATCGCGAATTCGATTTATATTCTTGTGCACGCGCTTTTTGCTGCTTGCGCATTTTTTCATATTGCTCAATTTCGAAATTTGTCAACTCGCGTTTTATGTGCTTGACAAGTTTGCGCTTGCTGAATTCTTTAGGATTTTTTGCGCCTTTCAAAATTTCATCTCGCTCTTCTTTTGTCATACAAGCAAGCGCGTATTCGTCGGGCAGTTTTACATTGTGTGTGTTCAAAATTCTTTGGACGTCATCTTTGGTCATCCCGCCACGCGCGCGAATATATGCTTTACGGACATCATCGACCGCTTTGCGATATTTTAAATCCGCTTTGCACTCAACATACTTTGCTCCCGTAAAGGTAATTACTCCGCAAGTAGCGAGCGTTAGTATCCACTGCGGGTCTTTTGTAACCAATGAACTAGCAATAAACATTGCTGAATATATTTTAAATGACAAATTCCGCGACAATTCTTTAGCTAGTGTTTCATCGACTGGAATACCAAGTTCACGCAACTCGTGATTCTGTAACAAAATGGCTTCACTTGCTTCCCGTTGTTTATCCCAATCCGATTTTTTCTTCTCATAAATTCTATTTGCACTTGAGGCAGCATTTTCGTCGATTTCAAAATTATTTTTGAAATCGTCACTTCCAAAGGTTGCATTACCGACAACGATTTTATCGGAGGATTTCCTTCCAACACCCCCATTTTCTATTGCCGAATTGTCAATTGCGGCACAATTAGTGTCGGTGCTGCTCACACAATTTTTCTTTGCATTCTTTGGAGTGTTGTCAATTTTGTTTTCATTTGCAGGAGTTGTTGATTGTTTATCGTCTATTGTTTTTGTTTCGCTTTCTTGAGTCGACTTTTGTGCAAACTTTTTCTTGAGGCGATTTTTCAAACTGCGCTCTTCTTTCAATCTTTTTTGCTCTTTCAGCTTTTTGTCATACATATACGCGTCGTAAACAATTCCATATGGAATGAGTTTCGGCTCAAAATCTTCCGCCTTACCGCCTGATGCAATAAATCTATCACGCTCTTCTTGGATTTCTTTTTCG
>CALDMJ010000203.1 GCA_937914725.1 uncultured Clostridia bacterium
AACAATGTAAAAATGGCTTGTCAAATCATCCCTGTTTTGTGCCCAAATTTTACTTGTTGTTTCGTCTGTAGTATACAAACTTCCAACGTTTTCTTTTATCCTTTCAATTTCACGACGTGAAACCGAAATATTATATTTGTTCTTTAGCGCTTCATAGATACCCAAATCAATTAGTTCCCCGCCAAGGGACAAGCTAATTGCATTAACAACATTTTTAATTGTACACAAACCAATTTCTGTTTTTCCTGCACCAATGTCTACAACTAAATATGTATTATTTATGTTTTCATCAAGCAAAGCCGTCGTTGCCGTCAATTGAGGAACAAGCATAATTGAATAAAAACCCAATTTATGAAGAAGGTCATTAAACTGTTCGCGTTGTGACTTCGTTGAGCACGACGGAACAGCGAGAATAATCACAACATCCTTGCGCTTATTTTTGTTCCCTATCAAATCGTTAAAAATGCAGTCAAGCATAATTCTTGCAGATTCAAAATCAGCGATTTGCCCATTTTTGATAGGCTGAATTAGTTTTTCATCCGCTTGTAATTCATTGCACATATCATATGCACTTTTGCCATAAGCAATAACTTGACTTTTGCCTTTTCTTAATTTGATCGCAAAAACACTTGGTTCACAATAAACCAAGCCGTTGTTGCTGTCAAATATTTTCGTATTAGATGAGCCCAATTCCAAAGAAATGGTCATATTCTACCTCACAAAATTTCCAAATATTTGTTAAAAGCCTTCTTAAAATTCTTTGCGCCGTGAAGTGCATACTTAATTTCAAAACTAACATCACTTTCCGTGCAAGTTTTCATTATTACGGAATCCCCCAAAACATCACAAGTCAAGTCAGAAATAGCACCACAACCAGTAATATCTAAACCAATCGCAATTTTCAAAATTGCACTCAAACGCTTCATCGCTTCTAGGTCATTTTCGTCGAGCAAATCTTTGTATCTTACCCAATCAGTCAAACTAAACGAATCAGGATCAACATTTTCAGCAATGAACGCCCCTAGCAAAAGTTCTTTGTGTGAAATACCAAAAACAATACTATTTGATATGACATTAAAGCAGTTGCGGTAAAAGTTTTTAAAGTTTACAACTTCACCACATCTGTACAAAGTTGCTGCAACTCTAAGCGATTTTAAATAAGTGCGAGGCAATTTGTGCAACACCTTCAATTGCTTAAAGATTATTATCGCTAAATCGCTCACTTTATTCCCATTCTTCATACTCAAATTGTATTGTGCCTGTAATGCATCCAAACTATATTGCGTAATATCAGGTATTGGTTTTTCTTGAATATTTGGTATAGTATTGAGAAGTAAAAGTCCTTCTTTCAAGCCGTAAGTCGTGAAATATATATCGTACTCACTTTGTAAATCAAACACTGCCCTAAATATCGACATTGCACCTGCAAATACATCTGCGCCTTCTTCCGAAATTCCTTTTATCTTTTTTGTTCCATCAACATCAAGTGTTTCAACAAACTTGTATAATTCATCAAATTGATTGTTATCAATTGAGAAATTATGTTCAATATTTACAGGATATTTAGTCTTTTTAGCATATAGTTTGAACAATGAATCAGACAAACTGCCCACGCATATGAATTTATATCCCTCAATTAATTCAGGCGTCAAACCATAATCCACAAGTTGTGTTTTAAAGAAATCAACCATTTGTTGGTGAACTTCAACTGGATCACAATTAGGGCTAACAAACAAATCAGCCAGTGCTTGTGCACCAATTGGAATGCACGCTTGAAACAAAATGTTGCGTCTAAAATACTTTACAACATTCGTACAATCTGTTCTAACATCCACGATGACGCCGCGTGGAGCGTCAAGCGAATTAATTGCGCTCAAATATATAGCATTGATTTCTTGGTCTTGTGGCAAAACATTGAATTTAAAACCACTTGACGACTCAATTTCATCAATAAAACTAACTTGGTTTTTTGCCTTGCTAACAAATTGCATCACGTAAGCAAACGAATCTTCTACCTTTTGTGACTCGCAAAGTCTTTTAAACATTTTCAAAACTTTAATTACTTCGTTAGTGGTTGTGCTTTTGATTAGCCCACCCTTTGGCAAATCTTTGACAAGGTCAACGCTTTCTTCAAGCTCATCATAAATATAGAAATATTTATCAACCTCAGCATAAGCAAAGATTAATTTAATACTTTTTTGGCTTACTAAAACCAAAGCGATTTTTCTCAATTTAACACCTCAATTACTCAATCTCAATTGCATTCACAGGGCAAGAGTTTTGGCACGCGCAACATTTAATGCAGACGTCTGGATTTATAACAGGCACACCATTCTCATTCATTGTGATTGCACCAACTGGGCAAATTGCAGCACAAGTACCGCACTTAATACATTTTTTATTATCTATCATAATAAACTCCTATGTAAGTATAACACAAATTTTTAAACTTCGCAATACTTTTTAATAAAAAGCATTTTGGAATAGTTGAATTTTATCTCCCAAAATTTGGACGACATCAAACCGAACATATGCCTCTAGCATATCTGTATGCATCAAATAATACAGGGCAACACGTTTTATTTTTTCTCGCTTGTGCTTATCAACCGCCTCGTTAGGCAAGCCATATAAAGCAGTTGAACGATATTTTACTTCAACAAAAACCAAAAAATCACCATCCATTGCAATAATGTCGATTTCGCCGATTCTTATTTTATAATTGGTTTTCACAATTTTATAGCCTTGTTTTTTCAAATACTTTACCGCCAATTTCTCGCCATAATCGCCAATTGCCTTGTTGGTATGCTTTCCAACGGCTTTGGGCTTCTCAAGTTTCTTGCCAAACATTAATCAAGCACCAGTTTCCCTATTCTACCTTTTCTAAAGTCGTCCAAAATTGCACGCGCACCACGATTGTAGTCAATTTCTCCACCACGCAAAACGAATCCGCGATTTTTGCAAATTTCATCGAAAATTTCAATCGTTTCAGCAGTATTATCAATTTTTAGGTTATACCTAGCGCGCAAAGCATCAAAGTTTTTACCCCTCAAGTCATTGATAAAAGCAAATGCCAATTCCTCGACATCCAAAACATCGTCCTTAATACTGCCAACATAGGCAAGATTTCTTGCAACCTGTGGATTATCAAAAGCTGGCCACAAAGTCCCCGGGGTATCAAGCAATTCGAAACCGTTTGAGATTTTGACCCATTGATTACTCCTTGTAACACCCGGTCTATCACCTGTAACAGTCTTTTTATTCCCGCAAACATTGTTAATCAAAGTACTTTTACCGCTATTTGGCACACCAATAACCATTAGACGCAAAGGAATATTGACACCCTTATTTCTAAATCGTTCCACTTTACCACGCAACAAACTACCAGCGCTTTCAATAATAGGCTTTGTAGCGTTAGTAATTGTGCTATTCAAAGCAACAATGGGAATATTTTTCGATTTAAAATATTGTTCAAATCGGCTCAAATCTTCTTTCCCAATCAAGTCCGCTTTATTTAACACTATTATAACAGGTTTTTCACCAATAATAGTGTCAAACTTAGGATTTAAACAAGAAAATGGAGCACGCGCATCCAAAACATATAAAATTGCATCAACAAGTTTTGCATTGTTTTTCATCTCACGCAAAGCTTTGTCCATATGCCCTGGATACCACTGTATAACCATTATTCTTCACCCCTTTCTAATAAATCAGGACGTACACGTATTGTTTTTTCGATTTGTTTTTCTCTCTTCCATTTATCAACAAGCTGATGATTGCCCGAAAGCAAAACCTCAGGGACTTCAAGTCCTCTAAAATTAGCCGGACGCGTATACTGAGGATGTTCAAGCAAGTTGTTTTCAAAGCTGTCGTTTGTTGCTGAGTCTTCGTTATGCAAAACATTAGGAAGCAAACGAATGACAGCATCCGCTATAACCATTGCAGGCAACTCACCATTTGTCAATACATAGTCGCCAATAGATATTTCTCTATCAACACGTTGGTCAATCACACGCTGGTCAATACCTTCGTAATGTCCACAAACAAAGATTAAATGTTTCTTTTCTTTCAATTCTTTTGCAATTTTTTGCGTAAAAGGCTCTCCCGACGGTGTAACGTAAACTACATAAGAGTCTACTGATCTTACGCTGTCAATAGCATCAAACAAAGGTTGCGGCGCCATTAAAAGCCCCTGTCCACCGCCAAAAACATAATCGTCAACCCTCTTGTGCTTATCAAGTGAAAAATCGCGAATATTCACTGTATTTAGCACGACGATATTATTTTCAATCGCACGACCAATAATGCTGCAATTCATCGCGGAAAACATCTCGGGAAAAAGCGTCAAAAAATCAATCTTCATCAACGCAAACTTCCTTAAATTTTGGGACGTCAACAAACATTTTCTTGTGTTGGACGTCAACACCGCTTACAACACTTGCCAAGAATGGGAACAAAACTTCTTTTCCGTCTTTTTCAATTGTAACAATATCCGCCGAAGAAAAGTTGTCAACCGCAGCAACTTGTCCCAAATAGGTTTCGCCATTAATCGAAAAGACATCAAGACCAATCAAATCTTGAATGTAAAACTCATCTTCAGGTAAAACCGCCAACTGAGAATCATCTATATATACATCCTCATTTCGCAATTTTTCAGCAGTGTTAGCATCATCAACATTCTCAAGCTTTGCAACAACAAAATCATCTTGGATGCGACATTTTTCAATTGCATATTTTTGGTGTTCTCGCCCTAAATATAAGTGTTCATAAGACAAATAACTATTAATATCTCTAGTATTTGCCGAAATTTTAACCTCTCCTTTCAATGCTTGAGGCTTCAAAACCTTGCCAATGCAAATAAAGTTATTCATTCCTCTCACCTTCATTGATTTTTAAAACATAATTTTGTTTTTTATTTTTATCAATGCAAGTTACGATTTTGTCGATGGACTTGATTATTTTCCCTTCTTTCCCAATAACTCTACCGACATCGGAATCGTCCACTTTTACAAGAAAAATGCCGTTTTTACCGCGATCGAGATATTTTACCTCAACAGTATCGGGGTGCTTGACAAGTTCTTTCAAAATACTTTCAACTATTTCTACCATTTAAAAACCCTTAAAACTATTATTCTGCGTCGTTGTTAGTTGTTTCTTCGCTTGCGCCTTCAGCACTTTCTTCCACCTTTGCCTTTGGTGCTGGTGGCATTTGTTTTTCTTTTGGTGTTCTATATGCTGGTCTTTCCAATATCCCATCCCTGACAAGAAGTTCCTTCGCCGTATCAGTTGTTTGTGCCCCAACTGAAAGCCAGTAATTAATTCTTTCTTTATTCAATTTGATTTCAGCTGGTTCAACCATTGGGTTGTATGTTCCAAGATTTTCAATGCACTTTCCATCTCTTGCAACTCTTGAATCAGTTGCAACCAATCTGTAGTATGGAGCCTTTTTTGCTCCCATTCTTGTAAGTCTAATTTTAACTGCCATAATATTTTCACTCCTTCAATTTTCGTTAAAATCCAAATCGGCCTTTCTTTTTGCCGTTGTTAAACTGTTTCATTAAATCTTTTGTCTGACTAAACTGTTTTAATAGTGAATTGACTTGCTGAATTGTCGTGCCGCTACCATTAGCGATGCGCTTTTTGTGGCTCGCCTTCAAAACTTCAGGGTGCAAACGCTCATATTTAGTCATAGATTGAATTATTGCCTTATTCTTCTTCAATTCATTTTCATCAACCCTAGCATCTCCCAACTTCATTTTCCCAGTCAATTTCGACGGGAGCATTGCTAAAAGCTCATTGACATCACCCATTTTGTCCAGGTTTTCAAACTGCTTTAGGTAATCTTCGAGCGTAAAGGTGTTTTCTCGCAAGTTTTTTTGCAAGCGCTGCATTTCCTTTTCCTCAATTGCTCCTTGTGCTTTTTCAATTAAGCTGAGGACATCGCCCATACCCAAAATTCTTGACGCAAAACGCTCTGGATAGAACGGCTCAAGGTCACCCATTTTTTCGCCGATGCCGCAAAACTTGATGGGCTTACCCGTGACTGCTTTAATTGAAAGTGCAGCCCCGCCACGAGTGTCGCCGTCAAGTTTAGTGAGTATAACACCAGTGATTTCAAGGTCGTCATTGAATGCCTTTGCAACATTCACTGCGTCTTGACCTGTCATAGCGTCAACAGTTAGCAAAATTTCGGACGGATTAGTGTTCGCCTTAATTTCCTTGAGTTCATCCATCAATTCTTCATTGATGTGCAAACGCCCAGCCGTGTCGATGATGACAGTGTCAAGCAAATTTGCTTTGGCGTATTCAATTGCTTCAAGCGCGGTTTTCACTGTTTTTTGTGTACCCTTTTCAAAAACAGGAACTCCCGCATTCTTGCCAACAACCTGCAACTGTGCTATCGCCGCAGGTCTGACAATGTCGCAAGCAACTAACAAAGGCTTTTTGCCCGCCGACTTCAAATTGTACGCGAGTTTACCACACATAGTCGTCTTACCTGCGCCCTGCAAACCGCACATAAGAATAACTGTCGGCAAATTTGACGAAACAGCCAATTTAGAATTCCCGCCGCCAAGAAGTTCGATAAGTTCTTCATTAACAATCTTGACAACTTGTTGACCGGGAGTCAAACTTTCCAAAACTTGTTCACCGACCGCCTTTTCGCTCACTTTTGCAACAAAATCTTTGACAACCTGAAAATTGACATCAGCCTCAAGCAGTGCGACACGAATTTCACGCATTGCCTGTTTTATCTCAAGTTCGGTCAACTTCCCACGATTGGTGAGTTTGCTGAAAATATGGTTCAATCTCTCACTCAAATTTGAAAATAACGCCATTCTAACTCTCCCAAATTTTGATAAAACCTTTCAAATCGGTTTCGCCAACAACT
>CALDMJ010000204.1 GCA_937914725.1 uncultured Clostridia bacterium
ATTTGGTTAAGTGCTTAATCATTTTTCGTTCCTCACTTTTTTAATCACTTGTTGTTAGTTTACCACAACGGCGGAAAAATATCAAACGATTTTGTGGACTTTTCGCAATTTTCCTGCAGGTATTGCAATTTTCGCAATAATGTGGTATACTTAGGGTATAATAATACAAAGGAAGGGAAATTTTTATGAACAATCTTGACCAATATGATTTAGAATTTATCAACAAAAACTGTCCAAAGGGGCAAGTTCCTGTGTTTGCCGTTAAGGGGGAAATAAAAAATGTAGGTTTACACAAAAAAATCAAAGAGTTATATCTTCGAGCAGGAAATAAAATAGGACACCGCATACCTTGTTCTCCTGCTATAGATGAAATCATAGTTGAAAAAGCACATAAGGATAACTATGTTTGGGCCTACTATGCGACGCCTGAGGAACGCGACTTGCTTCGCAGTGAAAAACATAGACTTATGAACCTCAATTTCCGTGAACGATTTAATATGCACACATCATGCTTCGCATTCAATGATAAAGGCGAATATAATGATGCATTTCGTATTCCACTTGGCAAAGTTAAAACGCTAAAAGATGTTAATCAAATTGTCAACCAAATCAAGGATACACTATCCTTAAACGAAGCGTTTATTGTAGTTGCTCCACGTGGAGATAATGACTACGCACTTTACTTCTCCGCTTTCACACCTAATAGTAAAACGGGCTTCCCAATACATTATTTAGCAAAAGCGCACGCACAAGCACAAATGGCGCTGTTGGATAAATTTGAAAATCACGAACTCGACCTTTGTGACTTTAATGGTAATTACTACAATGTTGACGACGAAAAAGCGGTCGTAGAAAACAAAATAAATGCACTAAGTCGCCGCAAAAAAACAAAACAAAATATGCATACCAATACCGACGAGCCAACGCTTTGCGTATAAAAAATGACGCCTGGAACATACAAAACAACATTTGGCACCGCAAAATTAAATACACATTTAATAAAACACTTTCTACAGTATAATTGTAAAGCACCCCTAAAAACTAGGATACTTCATACCGTAGAGGTGTTTTTTATGATGTATTTTTATGATACACATATTATGCAATTATATCAATATAAAAACTATTCAATTGTTGTGATTCCAAAGCGATACAATAGCGTGTGGCAGTTTAGTAGCGAGCAGCGCTTGATTGTGTCAATCAACGTTTCGCAATCTAGTTCGCTAAATAGTGAGTATCCAGAATCGGGCATTAGGTTTTTGGCGTAAAAGGCTGTTTTTTGATAGAGATTTTGAAAGGACTCCGCCAAGTTTTGCAAAAGATTAGTATACACCTTATAAATATAAAAAAGTTTTTCATTCATATTCGCGGGAACTTTGGAAAGCGCTTCCGCATACTGCCCTAGCGTCACCGTTTGCTCAAAATCGTCGCGAACAACATACAGTGGTGAATGAAGTTCGTTTTTGAAATAAATTTCATACAAAACTGACAGCATTTGCGCAAATACAAAGTTAATTTTGGCAAAGTCTTTGAAATGACACACATTTTTTTCCAAGTACATTTGCGTGAGATAGTACGAATCGCAAAATGGCACGCCGTCGTAAAGCCCATACTGCACGACAAGTAGCAAGTTAAGATTTAGCAAAAAACTGCGGTCGGCGGACGTTTCAAACTTGCCGTTTGTATTCAAAAGTTCAAGATAGATATCAAAAACAGTCTTTGTGTTCAGCGCACAAGGCATTTGAAAAAATTTTTCACTAAGATAGCTTTCAAACATTCCAAACAGGTGCGACATTAATTGAGAAAAGGCATCCGCGAAGTCAAATTGCGCAGTAGTGTCGACGATTGTGGCGCAAAGTTTTTGCTTGACAAAAACGGGCGTGGCGTTCATCATCGCGTACGAACATTGCGTGTACAAGGAAAGGTGTGTGTCCGCAATGCACACATACGGAACATCCAGTTTACTGCTCAAAAGTTTTGTCAAATTGAGTGCGTGCTCATCCCCAAACGCCACCAAAAGACGCGTATTCTCCTTGAGTTGCAGCCGCGCTAAATTGACACCCGCGAGACTGTAGCAGAGTTCGGGCGGAATTTCCACAAACGCGATTTTGTAGTACTTTCGCAGTTTGTCAACTTTGTCACACAAGTTTTGCCCCACAATTGCAATTTCTTGACACTGATAGTTTGTAAAGATTTCGCAAAAGCGCGATTCCACATCATCAGTCAAAAAAATGTTGCTTTTTTCAAAATATTCTTCAAGTTCTTTCATATTCGCATTATAACGCATTTATTACGAAAAAAAATGCCAACTCTTGCTTGAATTTGACATTTTTTGTTGTATTTATCTTTGATTAAAAACTAAGTTGCAAATTTTTGCAATTTGAAAAAAAGCAACACATCATTATATAATGGTACACGATTTTTACATAAAAGAGTTTTTCATAATCGCGCGTCTTTTATCGCGTTTTGAGTGTCAAAACGGTCAATGACTCGATGCTGTTCGTTTGTGGGAACATATCAAAACTTTGAACGTAATTTATATCATACGCTACAGATAAGTCGCGCAAATCTTTTGCAAGGCTTGTCGGACTGCAGCTCATATAGACAACCTTTTTCGGTGCAAGTTTAATAATTTCATCTATAACTTGCTTGCCTGCCCCCTTGCGCGGCGGGTCAAGGAACACAACTAGGTTTTCGCGTTCTTTTTCCGTGAAGTTGAGGGTTTGCAAAACTTTTCCACAGTCGCCCGCGTTTGCAATAAGTATATCTGCGACTCCATACTTTTGCGCCATTTGTTTTGCCGCTTGCACACTGTTTTCGACGTATTCAACACTGCACACATAGTTTTGGTTTTGCGCAAACAAGACGCTTGTGACGCCCAGCCCTGAATATAAATCAAGGACGACCTTATTTTTGCCGACTTCACTGACTATTTGTTTGTACATCAATTCCGCGACTTCAAAGTTTGTTTGCGTGAAGTTGAGCGGCGTAACATTAATGCTAAGCCCGCAAAGCAAAATTTCTTCGCTAGCATCACCAGCCACGCACTTTGCGTCCTTGTAGTTAAGCAAAGTCGATGTCGCAAACTGCTTTGCGCTCCAAAGCGAAACAATCTCAAATTGCGCCTTGAGATAATCATAGAAAGTCTTGTCACATTTCCCGCTGCTTGTTTGTACAAGTACCAAAAGTTTACCATCATAATAGTTCGCAAACACGCTCTCAAAATCGGCGTCCGTGTCAACTACAAACTGCCTTATCACGCTAATGAGTTTTTGCGAATAGTCTCCACAAATTAAGCACTTGTCGATGTCGACAATATTGTGTGTTTTTGTTTCAAAAAAACCTACAAAAACTTGCCCATCGCGTTTTTCTACTTTCAATTGCAGTGCGTTGCGATACCCAAACTTTTGCTTGCCACAAACAGTTTCCTTGACGTCTATATCGAAGTTAGTAACCTTTTTTATCGTCCTTTGCAAACTTAGTTTCTTGAACAACTTTTGCGTTTCATCAGTCAAGTGCATTAATTTGCAGCCACCACACTTGCCAAAATATGGACACGGCGGCGTTGCACGACGAAAAGACGGCTCAATGATTTTCAGCATATTGCCCCAGTGTAAATTATCTTTTTCTTTGACAATCTCAGCAGTGACCGTTTCGCCCTCAACTGCACCGTCAATGAAATAGACTTCATTCCCGATTTTGGCGATACCTTCACCCTCAACCGACATATCAATAATTTTAAATTCTTTTGTTTCCATATAGTTCTCTCTAAAAATATATTCCATTAATTATAACAAATAATCAAAAAAAATGCACTTATTTTTAACATAGTTTTCCACATTTTTTACTAAAACGCCCATTTTTTGCCTTTATCCCCACCATTCCAAACATCATTCTTGCGCTTTTTTGATAAATTGCCCCACATTGGACATATCAACAACCAATTTGCATAATCATAAACTTAGACTGTAAAAATGTACCCACATAAAGCACTAACATTGAAAACTCATATTATCACGACGAAAAGACCGATGTCGAACTCTGCTCAAATCAAATGTATGAGCAACGACGAAACAACATCATTAAAGCACAAGTCGAAACCCTTTACAAACTCGCGCGAGTTTTGGGTTGTAATATTGAATATTTATTAGAAGATTAAACAACAAGTTATGTACTTTAGTACGTAAACGCAAAATCAATATTTTTGCGTAAGTTTAAAAAACAGTTTCTTGCAATTGGCAAAAATGCAAGAAACTGTTTTTAACTTTTATTTTAAAAGTATAGTGTTTTTCTGTTTTACTGTTTTTCTTTTTTTTATGCAGAAGCGCATCACTTGTTTAGGACTCCCAAATAAGTTTTGGATAGTTGCCCGCAATGTATGCAAAGTATTCTTGCACTTCATTAAGCAAGTCAATGACTGCGCCTGTCGTGCCACTTTCCGCTTTCAATAGCTCGGATGTGACAAGTGCCATACTTCTGCTGCCATTGGTTTGTATTGTTTGCGTGCAGGAGCGCGGAATGCCGACACCGTCGATGTAGAATGAGTTATATACAAACGATTTTTCACTGTTTGTGTTCCAACCCACGATGCCGCCAACGGTAGTATTAAATCTTTCGTTGCTAGAATTGTAGATATACACAGTGCCGACATTGTAGCACGTGCTGATAGTTCCGCCCGCGATAAGCCCGACGATGCCGCCGACCCTTGTGCCTGCTTCGGATGAGTCATCCCCACTTGCTAGCGCGTTGACAAGCCCCATATTGTAGCAAGCCAAAACTTGTGGCATAACAACGCCCGTTGTACTGAGTACATTAAACTCAATCATACCTGCAATACCGCCCGCGCGAGCAAACGCGCTACCAAGATCGCCTTGGCTTGGCGTTGCATTGATTGACGCAACGTTTTTGCAACTTTCAATCGAACTTGCAACCCCGACGCAGTAGCCTGCGATACCGCCCGCGTAAGTACCTTGAATCTGCTTATCAATAGGATTTACGCTGCCGTAAATTGCGCGCGTTTCACTATTTTTTATGACGCCCAAGTTGTAGCCGACGATACCGCCCGCATAAACATATGTTTTTGTGTTTGTCGCATTAATCAATATTTGCGAAACACACCCAACGATTGTACCCGTGTTGGTGTTTTCGCCAGCGATACCACCGACGTATGTTTGTTGGTTCCCGCCCGCATAAGCGGACGTAATGCCGCCCCCCGACGTGGTAATGACGGTCACATTTCTAATGACTCCGCTGTTTGAAGCGGCTACAATACCGATTTTGTGATATGAACCACTGACCACAAAGTCGCGCAAAGTCAAGTTCCTGACGATACCCGATTTCGCAATTGATGAGAACAATCCAAATTCACCCACGCCTCCAAACGCCGTAGTGTTGTTGACGCTATCAAACGCAATCGTGTGCCCGTTTCCGTCCAAAACGCCTTCAAAACTATAGCCGTTGTTGACTTTAGCAAAACTCAATTCATCAAGCGTGCCAAGTGGCACAAATGTCGAGTCAATTGTGATATCTTCCATTAATTTGAACGACTTATCATACAAGTAGTTCAAGTAATTCAATTGCTGCAACGCGGTATAAGTCTTTGCCGTGACTCCTTGCCCAACAGTGAATGTTTTGATAATATAAGGATCATCCATTGCCCCACTGCCCTCGCTGAACAGGTCGAACTGGTACTCGTCGCCAAGTTCCGCCTTATCGCTTTGAATGCAGTTGACGCCCACCGCGTAGACAAGCAACTTGTACTTGCCAAGTTTGTTGAGCGTGCGGAAGTTGACATCGCCCGCGTATTCAACGTTTATCGTGTCCATATCAAACTCTTGCCCGTCCTCAGCAAAGTAGTAGCAGAACATATATCGAACATCTAACGTACTCGAGCTTTCCGCCTTGCTCCAGCGGAACACACCATTTGCAACGCTCAAGTCCTTCGGCGCAGCAAGTTTTGCCGCGTTAATTTTGGTTGGATCGGAGTTGACACAAGCAAAACTTTTCGTTCCTTTGACGACAGTTTCACCGCTCGCGCGGACTGCAAACTCATATTCGCCGACAAACAACGTATCGTCGTCAAACCTGTAGTAATTGTCCACAACATCTATAGGGTCAAAGGTTACTGTTTGATAGGTATACGTAATAAAGTACTTTGAAGTATTTTCAACCGCATTCCACTCAAGGTAGCCCGCGCGCGCCAACTGCTCAGGGTCAGTCGTCGTAAAATCGGAGTTGATGTGCAGATTTTCAGGCGTGTCCATTTTGTAGACAGCAAATTCGTCCGAAACATCCGAGTTTAAAAATCCGTCCGAGCCGCTTGCTTGAAGCGATCCAAGTTGCCTAACCTTGACATAGTAATATCCCGAATCAATTCCTTCAAAGGTGTACTTGAATTCAGTCGTCTCAAAGTTTTCACACTCAACACCTTCGTCCGTAACGATAATAATGTTGTACGCGCGCGCCCCCGTGTTGTCCCAACTAAGCACGCCGTCATCGATATACATTACAACTTTTTCAAGTTTGCTTGCAGAAATCGGGTCGGACGCGTCACTTGTAAGCGTAGCGTCATTGTTACCGACACTGCGCACGCGAATTGTGTAGTTGATTGCGCTAAAATTCTCATTAAGTTCAAAAGTATTTGTGCCACCAACAGCAATGTAAGTGTCATTGACAATGAGTTCATAACCATTAACCGCGTCCGCGTTGTTCATCCACGAAACCTTGCCCTCCAAAACACCCAAATCGTTTGGCGCGTTTAATTTTTTGAGCGCATCCGAGTCGACATACTTTGTGTCGTCACCCTTAACGCTAATTGAAACCTGATAAGTTCCCCTTTCGCCCGTTGGTAAATACCAGTTTTCTTCCTTTGGCTGCAATTGCGTACCGTAAGAAAGAATGTATTTTTGCGTAAGCGCATCATAGCGGTAAACGTAAATACTATAGAGCGTCGCATTTTCGACCGCCTTCCAATAAAGTTGTCCGTTTTTCACCTCAAGGTCGGCTCTTTCAGCTGTCGACGCAATAGGTGTGCGCAGTTTTTCAATAGTAAAGTCTTCGCTCGTCTCACTTGAGAATGTTGACGACCCGTTGCCTAGCGCCGTGATTGAAATATAGTATTCGCCCGCCGTGAACTGCGTACCAAACTCAAACGTCGTCACGTCTTTGCGGTTCTTGTAAATCGTTGGCTGTGTTTCGGACGGTTTTTTGATTCCTATTTCGTACTCGACTGCCGAATACACTTTTGTATAATTAAGCATACCATTGACAACCGACAAAACGGGAATTCCCAATTTTTCAATATTGATTGCTTTTGTATAAGAACTACTCAAATATATTTGTTGCGCTGAGTCATCGACTGAACGCATAAATATAGTGTAGTTACCTGCGTCCCTGCCCTTCAAGTACTCCGCTATATCGAATGTTCCGCGCGTCTCACCCTCTTGAGGCGTAAGATTATGCGTATCTTGCCCCTGCGGTTGCGAGAACACAATTTCATACTTAGTTGCATTTGCAACATAGTCAAAACGTAAAATGTTATTTTCAATTCTAATGTTGCGCGGCTCTGCAAGAATTTTTACCTCAAAAGTTTTTGCCCCAAGCGCCGCACCAAAGTCACCACTGACTGTGTCACTGTTGTTTCCATTTGCCTTGACACGAACATAATACGATGTTCCACCATCAAGCCCATAGAATGTATAGCTCGTCGCAGCAATTGACTGCGCACTCTTGACGACAATGTTGTTTTCGTCGACGACCTCGACATCATAACTATTTGCGCCAACAATGCCGTCCCACATAACTTGAGCATCCTTTATATGTAGCGCAAACACGTTGGTAAGTTTTTTGACCTCAATTTGATTTTCAATAACCGTCGAATCAAGCACATTTGTTTGATTTCCGCGCGCAATGACGCTGACAGTATGTGTTCCAGCACTACCAGCAACGACATATGTCGACGAAACGCCGCACGCGCTGCCAAGCGAACTGCCGTCTAGGATGACCTCATAGTATGTGACGCCATCGACAGGCTCCCACGTGATGAGTCCGCTTTCAACTTTCAAAGTTTCAACAGATGCAAGTTTTTTCGCTGAAACAGGAAAACTTGCTTTACTCGTGATGTCGTAAGTATATGCGGTATTTGTGATTTTACTTGTCATACCTACTGCTCTAACGGTGATATCATAATCTCCCGCATTTGCAAACATTGTCGAACTCATAAGGTTTATAAACGTGACATTTGCCCCGTCTATAAACATCGTTTGCTTTTGTACTGTCTCGTTTGCAGCAAATTCCACCTCAATTTCATAACCCGTAGCGCCATCTTGCGCATCCCAACTCAAATTGCCGTTTTCTACTTTAAGCCCAACATCGCTAGAAATTTTGTGCAGTTTGATTTGTTCACTGAAGTTGGAACTAATTGTGTTTTGCCCGTTACCAATCGCTTGCAAACTGATTAATTGTTCCTCACCGTCCGCCAAATACTTGTCAAAGTTCAAAAATTCGTCATAGATAGAGGCATACTCCGTACTGCCGACGCGCAAGTTGTATCCAAGATAACTTGCTCCGCTTGCCATTGTGTAGTACAAGACGCCATCCTGAACCTCAAAGTTTGTCGGGCAAGACAGTTTTTCAAAAGTAATTGCAGCGGATTTTTCACCGCTGACTGACATCGTGTCTGTGCTAATCGCGCGGATTTTGATGCTGTAGCTTCCGCTATCATAATCGGCGGTCGAAAAGTCCATATAGTTGCCACTCACACGTATGGGCTCGTTTGCATCATTGATAAATACATCATACAAAATCGCGTCGCCAAGTCCTTGCCACGTGACTATACCGCCACTAAGCGTAACCTTGCTTTCGTCAATTGTTTTGAGTTTTCTAAACTCAAAATTTTGACTGTACTCAGAATCAATTACTTCCTTATTATTTCCAACAGCCTTTGTGCTGATAGTGTATTTTTTTGCAACAAAAGTTTGTGTTGCGGTATCAAAGAAATCAATATAATTCAGCGTTTGAATAGGTAACGTGAGTGTGTCGTCCAAGCGGACAATGTAACCGTAACTCAGTTCGACTGCACCCCACGTGACATTGTCGCCCTTAACCGCAAGGCTTTGCGGCGCAGCAAGTTTTGTTACGCTCAAAATGTCTGAAGACTCACTGTTGACAAACTTTGTTCTTTCATCGATTGTGCCACCTGTCGCGGTAACTGAAAGACTATAAACACCGCTATCTATGTACTTTGAAGCGAAGTCAAAGTGAGTGTCAACCAAGTCCTCTTCGGTCGTGATTTTGCCGTTGTACTCTATTCTCAAGGCATAACCCGTCGCGTTTGCAACCTCATCCCAAGTGATGACACCGTTGTTGATATCGACATTTTGCGGTTTCGACAATTTGTCTACTGCAAACTCGCTTGAGTACGCCGAATCTAGCGTTGTGCGCTGGTCGCCAACTGCCATAACATACACATTGTATGTGCCCGCTTGATACCCTTCGCCAAGGTCATACTTGACGTACGTCGAGGTTGCGGAAATCGGCTGAATTGATACTTCTCCCGTATCGTTGTTAATTATCTTTATATTATAACTTTGCGCACCAACCACACTTTTGAAGGTCAAAATTTTGTCCTCTACTTGCGACTCAATCGGCGCCGCAAGTTTTGTAACAGTGATTGTGTTAGAAAAATTTGAGTTGTAGGTGTTGTTGTATGTATTACCAAGCGCGCGCACTTTGAAGGCATAAAAGCCCGCGTCAAGGTCATTTTCAATAATGTAGTTCAAGGACGTAAAACGACTTTTGTACGTCTCGCCGTTCAAAAGAATTTCAAAAACACTTGCGTTTGAGTTTGGCGTAATCGAAATTGTTCTTTGCTCAATTGAAATGCTAGGCGCCGCTAATTGCGTGAAAGTGAACTCCGCGGAGTCCTCCGCATCAAGATACGCCTTGCCGTTGCCAAGCGCGCGAACTGAAATTACATTTTCAATGCCAACTTCAAAATCGGTAAAGAACTCACTGACAATTGTTTTTAAATAAGGCGCGCCATTCAAAGTGATTGCATAGCCGTAATTGTTGTCAACTCTGTCCCATACAACTTTTTCGCCGTCAAACTTCACATTTGTGACTGTGTCAAGGGTTACGGGGTTTGTGAAAACAACAACACTGACAACTGCACTTGCGCCCCCCACTGTTGCAGTAACTGAAACCGTCGTTTCACCGCTGGCAACCCCCGTAACAATGCCGTCTTTGCTGACTGTCGCAACACTCGTGTCCGCACTCGCGAACACCAAGTCCGCATTACTGGCATTTGATGGCGAAAGTGTCAGTGTCAACTGTTCACTCGCACCAACAACCAACTGCACCTTTGATTGTGTGATAATGATTTTGTTAATTTTCTTTGCCTTGTCGCCGCCGCACGCGTATAACATAAGCGCAGAAAACAAGCCCACCATTAAAACAATCAGCAGTTTTGCAATCTCACTTATTTTAAGCCTTTGTCCTTCCATTTTTTTGCCCATCCTTTGGATTTGTCGCTAAAAAGCCACTTGCACGAGCATTTATCCTACAACGTAACATACCCGCGCACTCGACTTCAAAGCGTTTTCAACTTAAAGTCACATATTCGCTCGCGCATTCATTAAAGCCATACGCCCGCGCATTTGCACACGCCACAACCAACACAACGCATTTCATACTTACGCACTCAATTCGCACGCTAGTTTTATCACGCACAGCGTTTAAAATATTATTTGCAATACCTCGCAAAAATATTTGCGCCCGCCACACATTTCGCGAAAAACGATAAATCAAGTTTAGTATACCAAAAATAAACAAAAAAACAAAGCATTTTACCCGCCTATTTAATCATTCTTTGCGTGCAAATTTATTGACCACGCAGACAAAAACGCACATAGCCAATTAGCTATGTACCAACCCTCCTACAAAACCACCAAACCAAACCTGTACAGCGGCTACGCCGCTCGCACCCACCATAATTACTACCGCAACGCGAATATGGGACAATGCCAATAGATAAAAACAATGGGATGTGTATTAACAATAACGAAACCGAAAAACTGCAGACATTGTGAAACCAATTTGTTGATTATTTTGTATAATGAAAAACAAATATTTTACACATAAAGGACAACATCAAAAACCTTTACAGCATTGGAATAAAAGCAATAAAAAAATGCAAAAAGCCAGTAATTATGCTGCTTTAAGCATTTTTTATTTTTAATAAATTTATTTTAGATATACCAAAAAATAATGTTAATGATTAAAAAATATCTAAAAAAATAATCGGATTAAGTATTATGCGGGATAAATTATACATTTTTTGCAACATTACTACATTTTTTTGCACCTATCATATAGTTTTTGTGTAACATAACTACAATTTTTAGCAATCAAAAACAGTTTTATAAATTAACTTTACACCTGCAAAAAAACACATCTTAAATCGCATAGACATTACAAAACTTGCAATATAACCGCATAAAAATGCAGTTATATAGTGCTTTTTACATTGTATAACTGCATTTTTTTGCAGTTTTATATACGATTACAAAAATAAATATTGTTTGTATATTATAAAGACACAAATAAAATTATTTGACAAAAAACACGCATTTCTATTTTTTAGCAGGTATGACGGTGCTTTTGCGTAGGAATACTATCATTTTTAGATAGTTATACTACAATTTTTACGCATTTGTTTTTTTAGCAAGTTGATGCGCTTTTATTTAACACTGTTTTTTGTTTGTGATTTTACTTTTTTTGCTTCTTAAAAATATACATCGTATTTTCTACACTATAGACTTGTTTTACTTAAAAAATAAAAATAAAAAAAATAGTGAAAACCGCAAAAATGCTAGACTTTTGTGGATTTCACTGTAAAACTAAAATCATATTTAATTATCTTGTAATTGAGATAATTTTGAACTTCAACACACCTGATGGTGTACGGACGTCTACAACATCCCCTTCACTTCTACCAAGCAAAGCAGCGCCTACAGGTGATTCATTGCTGATAAGACGATTCTTAGGGTCACTTTCCGAAGAACCTACAATCTTGTATTCAAGTTCTTCATTAAACTCCATATCCAAGATTTTTACCAAGCAACCGATTGAAACTTTTGAAGTATCTATTTCATTTTCTTCAATTATCTTTGAAGTGCGCAACTTATGCTCAATTTCGGCGATTTCAGTTTCGATAACAGTTTGTTCATCTTTCGCTGAATCATACTCAGCATTCTCGCTCAAGTCGCCCATTTCACGTGCTGCTTGCAATTTTTTAGCAACCTCGTTTCTCTTATCTGTTTTCAAGTAGTTGAGCCTATTTTGCAACGCCTCAAATCCTTCTCTAGTCAAATAACTTTCCATAATAACCTCCAAGGAAAACAAAAAGTGCCGACGGCACTCGTGCAAGTAAATTATATTACTTGCAATTGTTGGTATATTATAATCTATTTTGCCGCTTTTGTCAAGTAATTAGACACAGTGCATTTCATTAGAACATTATAACTAAAGCAAATCCGCAAAAAACGCTGCAAAACGCTTGTTTTTTAAGATGAAATAGTCTATAATGTGCATACAAATCGCTTTATTTTAGTTAAAATTTAATTATCTACTTAACTATTTTTATAGTAAAGTACTTAACTATTTTATCCACATTTTATACACAAAAGTTGATAAAGTAAAAATTTATAAAATTTAATAAAAAGAGAAATCCACAAATTGTGCACATTTTGGCTTAAATATCAAATAAAATTACTAAAAAAATCAGAAAAAAAGGGTAGTAAACTTCAATAATTTAGTGGGTATAAATAAAAATTGCAGCAAATCTAATCATTGCCAACAATCTAAGCATATAATTTCACAAAAAAGCACATAGTTCAATAAATGTTTACGAAAAAACCAAATATCGCATAAAATTATCCACATTTTTAAATATAATGCCATAAAAACCATATAATTAACCCAACTTTAACACCAAAATTTTGCGTAAAATGAATTTTGAGCTTTTTTTTGTTGCGAAAACGATGTTTAGGTCATTTATTTGCCATAAAACGCGTCAAATTGCATCTATTAAATTACGATAGTTATCCACATTATGCAATAATAAATGTGTAAAAGTCATCGCATCTAACCATATCTAAACTATATTTATGTGCATCTCTGTAACGCCACTGTCAAATATAATAAGAAAAGTACTATTGTGCACAAAATACAGCATATTTAATGTATT
>CALDMJ010000205.1 GCA_937914725.1 uncultured Clostridia bacterium
TACCGTTGTGTTTTCAATTTCACCAGTCCTTTCATTAAGACTTAAAATGATATCTCCTATTTTTAAATCTTTTACAAGTATATATCCATTTTCGGTTTTTATTTGAGTATCACCCGTAATACAAGTGTAAGGAGTTTTTATAAGTTTTATGTATGTAAAACCCAACGAATTGTAGTTGCTCCCATCATCTGAACAATAGAAATTAATTATCTGCTTTTCATTGGTGAACGACATGCTATACGAATTATCACCAGATACAAAAATAGGTGCAAAATTTATTAGCAAAGTAGAAATATCTATTGTTTCAGTAGTAATTTTATTTTTAAACTCTAAAGTTATTGTCGTAGATTCGTTTGCGTCGTTTGTCAATGTGTAACTATAGTCACTTGTCCAGTATTTTAATACCCCAGTTTGATTACTAAAATCATCCTGATTGCTACTTTTGTATCGATAAATTTCTGCACCTGTTTCCAAAATCGTATTTCCAACTGGGATTTCCAACTTGAGATAATATGAATTTTCGCTTTTGTACTGAAATGTTAAATTTTCTTGAGTACTCAAATTGCACGAATAATGAGGTGAGTATGTATATGTGGAACTCCAATATTCTATTGAAAATGAAAAGTTATCAAACCCACTACCTAAAGTAAACGCGGTGTAAAATACACCAACACTAGCCTTAATAGTCGTTTGAGAACGGTTGACACTATTAAAATCTGCTGACTTATCCGCAGTAATTACCACAGAAAGGTCAAAACTTTTATCATTTGGCACAATAGACTTCAAATAGTCCATTAAATTGATTTCACTACCCCTAGAAACTTTTGCACTAGAAGTTGAACTATAACCACTAAGTTCAGCATTGTAAACTGGCGCGCTCATTGTAGTATTATCTGAAAACTTTACACTAAAATTAGAAAAACTAATATCAGACAAATTATTTCCACTTTCGTCAGTGAATTTCAATGCAACACGCACATAATAACCCGATAAAAGATTATCACTATCGATTGAAAGTTTGTATGGAACATTATTCAAAGAAACTCCTTGCTCAGTAGTACTTCCATACGTCATTTCATTATTGGCATAATAGAATTTTAAACCTGAATCTAAACTAATTGCTGGACTTTCAAGATTGAATGTTATATTCCCCGTTGCAGTTTTCATACCCGAAAGTTTGGCAGTAGTCATTGCAAGTGCCAGCACGCAAATACAAAGCAGCAGCAACACCGCTGAAAATGATAAAATGAATTTAGGCGTATTTTGTCGATTTTTGCAGGAAACCTGCATATTTTGGCAGTATTCCCCATTGTTTTGAGGAGTTAAACTGTCATTTTCGACAACCTTATACCCCCCCCCCCTCTAGCACATTTGTTCTATTTTTCATAAGCAAGTGTCTCCTTTATTGTTAATTTTTCGGTGTCATTATAACACAAAAGCGCAAAAATGACAAACATTTTTGCGCTTTATTTATGATATTTTTATTTTTTATATAACCCATTTTTTCGATTATATTCTTTCAACGATATCTATGATTGTTTTCAACATTATTTTAGATTAATTTCTAAAATGTTGTAGATTGCTTTCTAAAACCTTTCATTTTATAAAGCTCATAAAAAATTTGAAAAACAACCAAAAACAAAGTAGTCATTCAATGTCATTTGAGGACAACATTTGTTTCGCCAATGACAGAATAAAGTTCGGCAAGCAAGTTGTTTGATTTTTCAACTTTTTGTGCTAGTTTGTACGCTTTGCCGTCTGCGGTGTTTTTGACGATGACTTCGCTTTTGCCCGGGCGGTCGTTTAGGATACTGACGACAAGCGCTTTGGCTTGCGCGTCGTTGAGGTTGAACCTCAAATATAATGTTGGAATGACCTCGGGCGGTTTCACGACGCGGTTGTCGAGGCGCTTTTGCGCTTCTGCCGTCCTTAGCGGTTCGATTGTGTCGACGATGACGGACGGCGTGCTGCCGTCGCGCAAGCCGATATGCCCTGTGAGTTTTACGACGTCCTCTTCCTTGAACATTCCTTTCACTTTTTCATACTGCGCTGGGAAGATGACAAACTCATATGTGCCGTACAAGTCTTCTGCACGTCCTGAAATCATTTCGCGGTTATTACTTTTCGTCATACGTTTTTTGTATTCAGTTATAATGCCGCCGATGACAATTTTTTCGCCGTCGGTTACTTTATATGTTGCTTCACTGTTTCCATTCTCGTCTTCGCCGACGCCTTCTTCCTCAGCGGGCTTGAAGTCGGCGGAACTGTGCGTGAACTCCTGCATTTCATATGCGTATTCGTCAAGCGGGTTGCCTGAAACATATGTACCCAAAACTTCTTTTTCAAACTTTAGTTTGAGTGGGAGGCGGTATTCTTCGACGTTTGGATAGTCAAGGTGGTATGCGGCTTCGTCATTTGCTAGCATACTATCAAACAAACTCATTTGCCCTGATGCAGAGTTCTTTCTATCCCCGCGAACGATTTGCAGCGCTTGCTCCAAGACGTTCATCAACTGATTACGAGATTTACCGAAGCAATCCATAGCGCCTGACAAGATGAGCCCGTCCATTGTGCGATGGTTTGCGACTTGTTCGCCCGTGCGCTTCAAAAAGTCGAGCAAGTCGGTAAAGTCGCCACCCTCTTTGCGCGCGCGCATAATATCCTCGACGACTGGAAGCCCGACATTTTTGATTGCACATAAGCCGTAACGCAAGTTGCCGTTCTCGACGCTAAAGTACGCTTTTGAGTGGTTTATATCTGGTGGCAAAATCGCAATCTTTTGCTTTTTCGCAAACGCGGTGTATGTTTTGATTTCGTCTGAGTTAAAGATACGGTTATTCAAAACTGATGCGATAAACTCGACTTCGTGATAAGTGCGCAAGTATGCCGTTTGGTACGCAAGGTATGCGTATGCGGCGGCGTGCGACTTATTAAACGCGTAACTAGCAAAACTCTCCATTTCCGCAAACACTTGCTCGGCAACTTCTTTCGGGACGCCGTGAGCGACAGCGCCTGATATACTCTTTTTGCCCGTTGGGTCTACCCAACCATTGATAAATTTTTCCTTTTCAAGCGCCATTTTGTCTTTCTTTTTCTTTGACATAATACGGCGCACGTTGTCCGCTTGCCCAAGTGAGTACCCGCCCATATCTTGGAATATGCGCATAACTTGTTCTTGGTAGACGATACACCCATATGTTGCTTTCAATGTATCTTCCAAAATCGGGTGCGGATAGACGACTTTATCTGGATTGTGCTTGTTAAAGACATAGCGCGGAATGCTGTCCATAGGTCCCGGACGATAGAGCGAGATACCCGCGATAATATCTTCAAGACTGGTCGGCTTTAGTTCGCGCATAAAGTTTTTCATACCTGCACTTTCTAGTTGGAACACGGCGTCCGTGTTGCCTGAGCCGATAAGTTCGTAGACTTTCGGGTCGTCGTACTGACATCTGTCAAAACTTGCGTCAATGCCCTTATCTTCTTTGACATAGTCAAGCGCAAGGTTGATGTCAGTTAATGTTCTAAGTCCCAAAAAGTCCATTTTAAGCAGCCCCAAAGACTCAAGTTCTATCATATCGACTTGCGTTGTGATGTCCTCGCCGTTGCGGGCGCACGCGACAAACTCGTCGATGCGGTCGGGCGCGATTAGAACGCCTGCTGCGTGCATACTTGTTTGGCGCGGGCAACCTTCTAGTTTGACTGCTAGGTCGACAATTCTTTTAATCTCGGGGTCATTTTCATATATCGTTTTCAATTCTGGAATGATATATTTATCATTTTCGGGCTTTCCTGTCAAACCGAAGTAATGGCGCAAGATTGGTGGGTGCGCGATACCTTCAGGCAGTTTTGCGGGGATGAGTTTTGTCAGTTTATCGACTTGCGAATACGGCATTCCTAGTACGCGCGCAACGTCGCGGATGGCGTTTTTTGCCGCCATTGTACCGAATGTTACGATAAAGGAAACATTATTGTCGCCGTATTTTCGCTTGCAGTAGTCGTACACTTCAAGCCTGCGGTCAACGGAAAAGTCGACGTCAAAGTCAGGCATTGAGACACGCTCTTTGTTGATAAATCTTTCAAACAGTAAGTCGTAGCGCAGCGGCTCAATTTGCGTGATGCCGATTGCGTACGCAACGATTGACCCTGCGCCTGAACCACGCCCCGGTCCGACGCCGATGCCATTTTCGCGCGCAAAGTTGACATAATCCCAAACAACCAAAAAGTACTCGACAAAGCCTTGCGAATGGATTGTTTCTAGTTCCATTTCGGCGCGCTCACGAATTTTGGGCGTGATTTCGCCGTATTTGTCCTTAAGTCCATTTTCGGTCAGCCAGCGCAAGTACTCATAGGGTTCCATTCCGTTTTCAGGCACGTATTTGGGAATGAAGTTTTCGTTTGCGGGCAACACGTATTTCGGGTCTATGTTTGGAATATCCGAGTGTGCTTTTGAGCGGATGACAACGTCGCATTTGTCGGCAATTTCTAGGGTTGTGTTCAATGCCTCCTCAAAATTTGGCAGCGCTTCAAGCATTTCTTCATATGTTTTGAAATAAAACTCGTGCTCAGGCATACGCATACGGTTTTGGTCTTCCATTTGTTTGCCAGTTTGGACGCAAAGCAAAACATCCTGTGTTTCCCAGTCGTCCTTTGTGACGTAGTGGACGTCGTTTGTTGCGACAAGTTTGATGCCCGTTTCCTTGCTCATTCGCGCAAGCCCTTTGTTGACGATTTGTTGTTCGGGGATGCCGTGGTTTTGCACTTCAAGATAAAAGTCGCCGTCCTCAAACATATCTTTCATCATCAACGCGACTTCTTTCGCTTCGTCGTACTTATCTTGTATTAGTAGTTGCGGAATATGTCCCGCAAGACACGCGGAAAGACAAATCAAACCTTTGGCGTGCTCTCTCAAACATTTGTAGTCGATGCGCGGCTTGTAATAAAAACCGTCGATGAATGCGGTTGAATTTAGTTTAATGAGGTTTTTATAACCCTCATTATTTTTTGCAAGCAAAATCAAGTGGTAATATTTTGATTTACTGACTTTATCAAACCTATCTTCGCAAAGATAAAATTCAGTACCCAAAATAGGTTTTACACCTGTTGACAAACATTTTTTGTAAAACTTTAGCGCGCCATACATATTGCCGTGGTCGGTCATCGCTACTGCTGGATATCCACGCTCCTTTGCTAAATCTACGACTTGGTCAATCCGCGCGATACCGTCAAGCAAACTATACTCGGTGTGCAAATGCAAATGCACAAATGGCTTTGTTTTGGGCTTTTCGGTATTATTTTCGTCATTATTTTGTGGTTTTTCTTTATTTAAATTTGAGTTATCCACATTTTGTGCAGCATTGTTGACAATTTTTGCGGCATTGCTGTCGTTTTGTGCGGGAATATTGCCATTTTCGATAGTTTGCGCGCTGTTTTGCGCATTTTCGACATTTTTATTTGTTTTGTTTTCCACATTTTGTGAATTGTCGATTTTATTGCTATCCACACTATTTTTTTCGTTCACACTCGCCGATATATTTGACGAAATTGAGTAGTTACATTCAAATGTTTCGGGGTTAGGGGTAGGCTCGGTTGGCGCGGGCGCGAGTTCGCTTTGCGCGTCAAGTTCTTCTTTAACTTTAGAAAACTCAAGGTCGTCACTCAAATCTTGTATGTTGTCACCTTTAAAAATTTCGTCCATTATATCTCCTTTATCTCATCCGCAATTTGAATGATTTTTCTAAATCTATGGTTGATACCGCTTTTTGTAAGGGGCGGGTTTGTCAGTTTGACAAGTTCATCAAACGACGCTTCGGGGTTTGCTAAGCGCAATAGGCACAAATCTTGCAAGTGGTCGGGCAAATTTTCGATGCCGATTGTTTGATTGATTTTGCTGATTGCGTCAAGTTGTTTCATTGAAGCGTCGACTGACTTTGAAATGTTTGCGCACGCGCAATTCAGTTGGCGATTCAAGTTGTTGCGAACCTGTCGTATCGCAAGTTCGTTTTGCAATACTAAAACGGCATTACTTGCGCCGACGAGTGCAAGTAAGTCACTAATGACTTCTATTTCTTTAATATAGCACACAACGTTGTACTTTCGCAATGTCGTTTTTAGCGTTATGCCCTGCTCACTCATTATGTGGACAAAGTCGTTTGCATAGGTTTTGTTATCAAAAACAAATTCCAAGTGGTAGCCGCCGCGGTGTTTTTTGACACTGTCGATTTCGTCAATCGTAATGTTTGCACTCGCACAGCCTAAAAACGCGCCACGTATGTACGCGCGCTGAGTATTTTCGTCATAGACAATAAAGCGCGAAACGGCGTTAAGTTGCTCCCAGCCGTCAAACTGATTGCGCCTGATGACATAGCAGTTTGTGAGAACTTTGGTCGCGAACTTATCGGTTATCACAATTGTGTAGCGGGTACTCTCTTTTCTAATCGTGTCGCACGCGGTCGTGTAGTCGACATTTTCATTGAAAACCGACGCAATGAGCGCTTGAATGCGCTCAATGACAGGCAGTATTTCAGTCGACAAGCGAAGTTTGTAACTATCGCCGCCCCTTTCTAATTGTCCGCACGTCTTTATCATTGCCGAAAGTTCGGCAAGATTTTCAAACGTGCTACCCGTTGGCTGCAACGCAACCTCTGTTTTTGCTTTTACTGAAAATGACATAACTTTTTCTCCAATAATCCTTATAAAATCGACCCTTTCAAATTGACAATGCGGTCAAGCGGGATGCCGTGAGTTTTCGCAAACTCAATCGGCAGTTGTACATTCCCCACTTTATCACTGGCGTGCGCGTCCGAATTGACGACAAATTCAACACCTGTTTCGAGCATATCGTCCACTTCCTGTTGCGAGAAGAATACGCGCTTGCCGTTGAGTTCAATTTTCGTACCGCGTTCGACGCAAAGTTTTGCAATTTCTTTACAGTCGACCAAAACGCCGTAGTTTAGGTGGTTGACAAACTTTAGTGGATATCTATCTATGCAACGCAAATATGCAAGCGTGTTCTTTTCAATTTTTGCTTTGCTTGGCTTAAATATCAAATTCATAAGCGTAAAACTCCACCACGTGGCAAAACTTTCGTTTGAAGCGGTTTTATGGTAGCCCATTTGCAAAAAGTCGAGGTCGTCGACATAGGCGTCCGTATCAAGCAAGCCTGAGTATCCCATAAGGTTGCCTTCAAGCGCGTGATATATTTTGATTTGTGGGTATTTTTCGCGGTAGAGTTCCACCATACGCTTTTGAACTTGGAAATTTGCAAGCGTTATGCCGTGCGCTTTGTGGCGGAATGCGTGGTCGGTGACCGCGTACTCCTTGAGCCCGATTGCAATGGCGTGCTGGATGTTCTCCTCCAAAGTGCCTGTCCCGTCACTGAAAACGGTGTGAGTGTGATAGTCCCCGTACGGAACAATTATTTCTTTCTTTTGTTCAGCGCTTTCATTTGCTAAATTTTTATTTGCCGATTGCAAATTTGCCTCTCCCTCTTTCAATGTTTTACTTTCAAGCATTTCACTATTTGAATTTGCCACACTTGCAAAAGTTAAATCATTTGCATTTTCGTCACTTACACATTCACCACTCTGCTTGTCCGCGTTTTGCGTGGCGGATTGTTCGGCTGTCGCTTCATTGTCCAATTTCGATTCCTCAACAACTGCTTTTCTAAACAAGCGTCCGCCGCCAATATATGCCCCACCGTCGCCAAGTTTTTGACAAGCGCGCGGGCTTTGTGTGGCGTTGCTTTGCTTTTCAACAAAACTCTTATTCTTCTTCATTATGCTCTCCTAAAAATTTCAACTCATATTGTACCACAATATTAGAAATTTTGCAAATGTAGTTTTGAAGAAATTTTAAAAGCTTTAAAATGTCGTCACTTGTTGCGCCCCCGCAATTGACGATGTACCCCGCGTGCACTTTCGACACCTGCGCGCCGCCGAGTGTCAAGCCCTTTAGCCCCAACTTATCAATAAACGCGCTCGGGATGAAATCACCATTGCGCTTAAAAACACTCCCAAGACTGGGATAACCCACACTTTGCGTGGCGCGACGCGCGTTTGTGTTGCCTAGACATTTTTTAATTATGTCACTTTTGTTGCCGCGCGGGAAAATAAATTCCGCACCAATGATAAATTCGCAATCTTCTATATTCGTTTTTCTATATTCTGTTTTATAAAACTCACAAAAATTATTTGTTAAACAAAATTCACAATTATTTGTTTGAGCAAATTCGTTTTGCAAAAAATTGATATTTGGCACGCCTTTTGCGTTTTTTTTGCAATTTTTACGCAAAAAATCATTCTTTTTAATAAATTTTTCATTGTTTTTGTAATATACACTACAAGTCTTTGTATTGAAAATCAAAACACGCGAAACAATATCCGCCATTTGCCCACCGAATGCGCCCGCGTTCATCTTGACCGCGCCGCCGCAACTTGCGGGAATTCCACACGCAAACTCAAAGCCGCTATACCCTAAATCGCACACGCACTTTGACATTAGAGGCAATAGCGCGCCACATTCAGCAAACATTGTAAGTTTCGCATTTTTGAGTATTCCGCACTTTGGTATAATTTGATTTTTTATGTTTTTTTCTTCAAAAAGCGCGTTCTTGTCGTCTAATATGGCGCAACCCCTTTTGACAAGGCTCGTCTTGACTGCAGGT
>CALDMJ010000206.1 GCA_937914725.1 uncultured Clostridia bacterium
TTGACGGCTGTTTCGCCCAAAATTAGCGCACCGACTATACTAAGCGCAAGTCCCAAGTACCGCGGCATTCGCAGGCTGGCTTCGGTCAGCCCCTCAAACAGCACGATGATGAACAGCACTTCCATTAGCGGCGTAAATGGTATACCTTGCGACGAGTTTGCGATTGTTACCAAAAACTTTAGTGGCACGACTTTGTAGTGATACACTTGCAGTGCGACGTAAAACCCCGGCAAGAAGATTGAAATCAGTACGCCGAATGCGCGCAGGTAGCGCAAAAACGCGACGCGCGGCGAACGCGTAAAGTAATAGTCATTACTACTTTGAATGTCCTCAATAAGCAAAAACGGAACGGTCAGACACATTGGCGTGCCGTCCACAACGACGGCAACGCGCCCTTCTAAAATTTTTGCTACGGCGACGTCGGGTTTTTCAGTCGAACCGACTTGCTTAAAGAGCGAGTAGTCGCGCTCCTCAAGCGCTTTTTGCACATAGTAAGCGTCGATGATGCCGTCGATGTCGATTTTTTTGATATTCTTTTCCACTTGTTTTACTATGTCATCGCTTGCAATGCTACTGATGTATACGATTGCCACTTGTGTTTGGCTGTAGTTGCCTATTGGCATTTGCTTGACAACTAGATCTTTGTTCTTTAGGCGCTTGCGCAAAAGCATAATGTTTGTCGCAATGCTTTCGTTGAACCCCTCGCGCGGGCCCTTTAGCACAGCGCTGGTTGGTGGCTCTTCTATGCTGCGTGATTGGAAGTTTTTGACGTCGACAAGCAGCATTTGCGTGCTATTTTCAAAGTAGATTGCAAGAAAGCCGTTGAGCATTTTTTCTAGAACCTGCATCTCCTCTTGCACGGCTTCACACTGCCCGACGATAATGGCGTTTTCAATTGCAAAATTAATCAATTCGTCCACATTTTCGCCTGAATTTTGCGGCGGCACACTTTGCATTAATTGCAAAATAACCTCCTTATCCGCACGTTTTGTGTCGACTATGGTGTCAAAATAGAACACTATAGTGCTAATTTTGCCAAAACTCATAAACTTGCGCGTTTTGAGGTCGGTCGAACTATGAAACATTTTTTTTATGTGCTTTTCCATATCTAAGACTTTGTACTTTTCCACTTTTTTACGTCCTTTGTTTTACAATGTTTTCTTATTTTATGGAAAAATTAAAAAACAATACATTTATGATAAAAGTAAAAAATTTAACTTTTTTTATAAAACATATAGACAAAAAAAATTTTTTATGTTACAATATGTCAATCAATAAATGATTTACATTATTTTTTGAGGAGTTAACATTATGACAAATTTGAATAATATAAAACAAACCCCTGTACTTGATGAAGTAAAATACTTTGCTATGCTTGGGTATTCGGTCGACAATGTCGACTTCAATGACGAGTTGATAACGATGGTTCGCTCAGTCAAAAACACTAAGCACCCGCTTTCGCTTGTGAAATTCAAAAATGGGCTGCACGTTGTTTTACTTGACATCAACAACCCGCAAAGCAAAATTGCTGCGACCAGTAACAGCATTCCTGCCGAAAGCCTTGTCAACTGCGAAACTTATGAGGACTACATCAAGGCTAACGCTTCAAAAGAAGCTTTGGAACAATATCACAATATGAAAATGCAACTTTTGAAGATTGACGAGCGCAAGTTCGACGACAAGAGCGAACTTTTGTACTCACACTTCAAGAGTGTTGGCAATGCGTTCCGCAAAAATTTGCAACAACACCTTGAGTCTGTGCGCAATGTGCTTATTAATGCGGAACTTTGCAACGAGAATTATATGCAAGACGAAATCACGGGCTTGAACGAGAAAAAGACACGCGTCAAAACACTTGACGAAAAAACAAAATAACCTTATTATACTTAACTGCAAGAACGCGACTTTCTTGCAGTTTTTTTTTTGCTTTACATACATTTTTGCATATATTATATACGAACAACATTTGCATAAAGCAACACTTCCCCGCCCCTCACAACTTTGGTATACTGCATATAATGTTGCCTTTTCTTATTGCCAAATTTGTTTTTTTATGCTATCATATTATTAACATAGGAGGAAATTATGAAAAACAAATTTTTGACATTGCTTTTCGCTGCAATCATTTTGCCTTGCACGATTATGTTTTCGGCGTGTGGCGCAAACAATGACAGCAATGAAAAGTATAATATCAACTTTATCGTGAATGAAGAGGTTTATTCTACTATTGAAACTAGCGGCAACGAATATATCACTTTGCCAGAAAATCCTCAACTCGGGGGATATGAGTTTGCGGGGTGGTTCTTTGACAAGGACGTTTGGCAAAATGAGTTGAAAACAAGCACGTATGCAAACAAAGGTTTGACTAAAAATGTCAATGTTTTTGCGCGCTTTAAAACAAATGTGACTGCGACAATCAATGTAGATGTCATTGTTGACGGACAAAAAGCAAGCACCGTGACGACAAATGCGGCAAATTACTACACGATTGCTGCCCCTGCAAAACCAAATGACATCACAAATGACCCGAGTGTTAAACGCTACTTTCACGGGTGGTTTGTTGATAGTGATTGCACAACGCCGCTAACTAGCGACACAAAGTTTTTGAAAGATTCACAAATTTATGCTAAGTGGATTGACATTAATGAGAGCGATTTTGAATACTCGGTTGGTGGCAACGGCAAAATTACTATTACGGGGTATTTGAACACAACGGCTTCGATTGTAGTTGTTCCAACCTACATCGATTCAAAGCCAGTCGAAGCAATTGGCGACGGCGTGTTTACGCGCAAAACTTATATTAAAGAAGTTATAATTTGCGAAGGAATCAAGGAAATTGGCAAGGAAGCGTTTTTTAACTGCCTAGGGATACTTAGGGTAACAATGGGCGATAGCGTGATTGAAATCAAAGATTCCGCATTCTACTGCTGCAAAAATATGCAAAGCATCAGGCTTTCAAGCAACGCAAGAATTATTGGCACAAAGGCGTTTGACGAATGCTTGAGCGTGAAATGCAATGCTTATGACAACGCTTACTATATTGGAAATGAGAAAGATAAATATATCGTCCTTATGAAAGCGATAAGCAAGGACATAAATTCAGTAAAAATCTATGAGGGCTGCGTATTCATTAATGCTGACGCATTTAATGGTTGCGACTACTTGAAAAGCATCCGCATTCCTGAAAATGTGATTTCGATTGACGAAAGCGCTTTTGAAGAATGCGACAATCTAGCAAATGTAGAACTTTCTAACAATGTTACGACCATTGGCAAGTCGGCATTTCAAGGCTGCTCGACCTTGACAAGTATCATTATTCCTAGCAGCGTGACAACTATTGCTGACCAAGCGTTTACTGGCTGCAATGCACTCGCTGAAGTCTACAATCTCAGCGACTTGAACATCGTCAAACAAACACTTGAATTTGGACAAATCGGCGCGCGCGCAAAAGTTGTTCACGTTTCACTCAATGAAAAAAGTAATTTGATTACAAAGAACAACATTGTCTATTATCAAGACGGAACGGAAACTATTGCACTTGTTGCGATTGACAAAACTGTTTCGACGCTAGCCATTGACAGCAGTTGCACCACAATTAACTTTGCGGCTTTCTATAAATGTCAAAACCTCAGCAGTGTGACAATTCCAAAGAATGTCACGACAATTGAAGGCGTCGCATTTGCTTATTGCTCAAATCTTGAGTATGTAACTTTTGAGACTGGCAGCAAAATTAGTGCGATTTACGAAAGTGCATTCGCAAACACTGCGCTAAAATCAATTATCATTTTGAAAAGCGTTACAACTATAGGTTCAAGCGTATTTGACAACTGCAAAAATCTAACAATTTATTGCGAATACGAAGTTCAACCTAGCACGTGGCCACTCAACTGGGATAACGACGCCACAACACTATGGTATAGAGAAACTGAGCCCGCAATTCGCGACGGCTACTGGCACTACCTCAACGGACTTACACACGAATGGTAAACTTGAAGAAATTACTATTAATGCTTATATCGAAATGCCTTCACGAGTTCCACCTGATGAAGTGATACTTTTTGAGGGAAAAGTATTAGATATCATTGATAT
>CALDMJ010000207.1 GCA_937914725.1 uncultured Clostridia bacterium
CTTTGAGTCACTGTATTTTTCATACAAGCCAAGTTTGCTCTCATACTCGCTAAGCGTGGACTTAACGCGCTTCAAAATATCATAGACTGATTGTCTTGATAATCCATAGAAATCCGCAATTTCGCTTAAACCATTGTTTTCATAGAAAAACAATGTCGCAATTTCCCTTTGCCTATCAGTCAAAAGATTTCCATAAAAATCAAGAAGCCTGCTATACTTTAAAGCACTTTCAAAATCCATATTAGCCCCACTTTGCTTGTAAAGGTAAAATACTTGACATAAGTATACAATATTTTTTATCCTGTGTCAAGTATTTTTTCATCTTTTTTTAACCGTGAAGAAAATTGTTGATTCCCAAAGTAAATTCCACTATGGAATTTACTTTGGGAATCAACACCGTGAATAAAATTTCATTGTTTGCAAAATATAAGGTATGTTTATTATATTGTTGAGAGTTGCCATCATATTTTTGGTGGTTTTGCTGCTAATTAGATTAATGGGAAAACGCCAAATAGGCGAAATGCAGCCTTTTGAGTTAGTGATTATGCTTATCTTTGCCGATATTGCCACGATGCCGATGGCAGATATGTCTGTTCCACTGTTAAATGCAGTCATTCCGCTGGTTACGCTTGTTTTGCTACAGTTCTTCCTCAGTTTTCTTGCACGCAAAAGTCTATTCTTTAGAAAGATTATCAATGGAAAGCCTGTTGTTGTCATTGACCCAAATGGTATTATTTTTGAGAATCTAAAGGCACTCAATATGACGCTTGATGACCTGACTGAAGCTTTACGCGGCTGCAATGTCGCAAGCTTTGATGAGGTGCAATATGCACTCATCGAAACAAATGGCAAAGCTAGTGTTATACTCAAGGCGGCAAACTCCCCTGCTACTTGCCAAGACTTGAAGCTGAAACCCGCTGAAACAACCTTGCCTATTTTACTTATTAGCGACGGCAAAATTAACAAAGAAAACCTTTTGCTTGCCAAAATTGATTTAAATTTCATATCAAATGTATTGAAAAAAGCTAAAATCAAAACATTGAAAGATGTTTTGGTTATGACAATAGATAATGACGGCAAAGTTTATTTACAAGCGAAAAAACAAAGTTGTCAAATCCTAAATGTCAACTTCAAAGGAGGCGAAAATTGGTAAAAAAACTAATCATTTGCATAATTTTATTTGCTTCACTTATAGGTTTTTGCAGTTGGGAACAATACTATATTGACGTTACGCTTGACAAAATGCTAGAGCACATCAGCGTTGTACAAGCATCTATCGAAAATAACGAAGTGGACCTATTTAACAATGATACTATGCTGCATTTTGACAAAATGCAAAAATACTGGGAAAGTCGCGAGGCAACGATGAGTATGTTTATCGACCATAAAAATCTTTCGCAAATCGGTCAAGGCATCGCGCGCCTCAAAGCCTCTATTGAAGAAAACGACTACACCCTTTCAATCACTGAAGTATATCTTCTACAAGAAGTAACATTTGTTTGCCAACGCATTTCAACCTTTAATTTACACAACATTATATAAAAAAATTCTTCAAACATAGAAAATGTCAAAAATGTAATAATTATAGTTGACTCGCTATCTCCAAAAGTGCTACAATGTAATTATGACTATTTAGGAGAAAAAAAATGAACAATCAAAAATCAAAACTACCCAAAAAGGTTTGGCTACCTATTACAATAATTGGCAGTTTACTACTTGTTGGAATTATTACTCATACTTGTTTACACAATAGCGCTAAAAGTTGACCTTAAAGCGTCTGCAGCTCAAGTTGAAAAATCTCAATCAATTACAGTTAAGTGGGATACTTCAAAACCCGTTGATGAAGTTGTTATTACAGTTAAGCACGGAAACGACCTCGTTGAAAAAGAATACATTACAAAGTACAATGAAATTGCACAAGGCGAGACACAGCTTCCCGTTTATTATGGTAAATTGACTGTCACAGTCGAAATTAAAAAGGGAATCTACACAACAAGCAAACAAACTAAGGTTAATGTTTTCACAGACGAATACAACATTGCACCTATAACTGCAACAATGCCTGTCACAATCTTTACCCTTTCGCTTGAAGACATTACAAACAAAGGTCAAATTCCTACATTTGTTTGGTTCAAAAGAAGCGGCGCTTGGGATTGGTCAAAACTTCCAGAAAATGTTTACCCTATGCCAGTAGCATCAACGAGTGAACTTCTTAACAGCGGCGAAGGGACAATGTACAAAAAGACGAGCGCTTACGTTAAAGAACTTTATTCAATGAACAATGACTCAAAATTCAATTTCTATTACAATGATTACTTTGCTTTTGGCGCACTCCAAGCAACAATTGCAAATGGCATTCCAGTAAAAAACTATCGCATCACTCTCCTTTCAGACGGAACAGCATCTTTCAACTACTTTAACAAGCATTTGAATAATGCAAATTATGAAGCTGAATATGCTGAAATGGTTGCGGATTATAAAAACCTGAAAACGCAAATTGCAAAACGCAAAACATATGATCAATCAGACAGTGGCTTTGCTATTTCAGCAAACAATTTGAGAGAGTACGCATTTGTAATGGCAAATACTGAAGAAAATGTTGAATGGTGGCTTACTAGAGCAAGCGGTACACTTGGAACATATGTGAACGAAACAACAGGAAGTTCGGTGTATGACACACTTGTTGCTCCGTCAATTGGAACGGCAATTGTTGTCAAAGACTTAAAAACTCTCTTAGTAAAAATCGACCCACGCGTTGACAATGCAAACGCAACTAAAACAGATGAAGAAATCAATGAAATGACAAAGAATCTTTGGTTCAAAAAAGCTGACTTGAAGGCGCTTTACAAATTTAGTGACACAATGTTTGATAAAGCAAAAGAAGAAAACAAACAAGTTATGGTTATTCTTGGAACGTGGACCAAAACTGAGCAAGAAGAACTTTTCGACAATTATGTAAAAGCAATTATGGCATACTATGGTGAAGGCTTTGAATACTACTATAAAGGACATCCAAAGAATCCAACTGATACTGTCGAAGGAAAACGCGCACACCTTGAAGAACTTGGACTTACGGATATTGACTCAACAATTCCAGCGGAACTTATATTCTTCTTCAATCCTGAAGCGTTTGGTTCGGGATATCAATCTTCAACATTTCTTTCAGTAGCAGCTGAAAAAACTTGTGCTATCATAAAAACAAGAAAAGACTCATTTGCTGAGTCATACAAAGCAAACGTCGACATCTTTATGTCGCTTAACACGATGAATTCTACTAACGACGGCTTTACTGCATCATCAACGTGCGTTTTACTAGAATTTAACGATACAACAAAATATGACATTGCTATTTACGACACAAAGACAAACAAACTCACCTATTATAAATTGAATGCATCATCTATTTATGAGAAAGTTGAAGCATAATTTGTCTTTACTGTCTTAAAAATGAAAAGTCTAAGCACCCCAACTATTGAGTGCTTAGATTTTTTTATTAAAGAAATGCAATTATCTTTTCAAGAATTGTGATAGAAGTTTGGAGAATATTGTATGTGAATATATACCATATATGTGAAAAATACGATTGCAAAGCGTGATGCACTAAATGAACTGAAACGATATAAAAAGAAAAAAAATTGAAAAATTGACAACTGGCTAGAAACTTAAAGCACAAACCACATTAATCTGCACTTACACAAAAAAGAACCTTAACGGGTTCTTTTCTATATATGGGGCTAGCGAAAGGAATTGAACCTTCAACCTGCTGATTACAAGTTGTCGTCAAATACTTGAAATGGTACGTACCTTTTGCTGATAATATTGCTATTTGTAGTTATTCCTTTACGTCCAGAATAACTTTCAATAAGCTTATCACACCAACTCAAGTCCATTTTATCTCCTGTTCTTTTCAGTAATTTGCTTAGCATTGATGGATTTATATATGATATAACCTTATTGACTACATTCCAAATTTGTGCATCACTCATTTGTTTAATGTCAACAATATCTATGGTCAATAATGGCAGTTTAACTTTTGATAAAATCAATTTTACACTCTTATCGCGCTCTTTCCAATATTCATTTGTATAGTGTTGTTGCCCGTTTAATTCTATTGCTAAAAATGGTACAAATTCTTTATCATAATACAAAACAAAATCTAAGTTGCGATATAATTCATCATTCCTTTTGTTTGTATCTGTTTCAATTAAGCTTTGCATATTCACTTGTGGCACAATAGTATATTTGCTTTTTATGTTATTCCTTACAATGTCAAAAAAGCGCATTTCCCATTCATTCATTAAGTTTTCTTTCAAATAATATTGTTTACTATCGTCATAAAATTTGTA
>CALDMJ010000208.1 GCA_937914725.1 uncultured Clostridia bacterium
TGTCAAGCACGATTTTTTCTCTTTCGAAGGTGGAACTTTCTTTCGCTGAAATTCCAACCACATATTCATCAAAAGATAGTGAAACCATATTGAAAAGTGGAAAATTCAAACACGGACAAAGTATTTTTCTTGTCAGCAAAAAGCAGCATATAAAAAATATTGAAGAAAATTATCCGCGTTTGCGTGTTTTGAATATTGAAACACGCTTTCCAAACAAGCTTGTCGTAACAGTCATTGAAAGGCAAGACTTTTTGGCACTGTATAATGTCGGCGTAGAGAAATACTATATTGTCGACGGGCAAATGAAAGTGTTGCGCGTCGTAAATGACGCGGCAAGCGTTGGTACTGTTTCAAAGTGTCTTGTCACACAAAACTTGAGTTCTTACACATTTGGTGATTTTATCAAATACGATAATGAAATAAGGGTTTTGGCAACCCTGCAAGAAGCGTTTTGGCGATGTGGGTACAGCGAAAAACAAGCAAATCAATGGGTAAAAAGCGTGTATGTCGATACAACTAAAGATGAATTAACAGTCAATTCATATTGTAAATTCCGCATAACAATCAAGGCACCGTCCGAAAAATTGGCGGAAAAATTGTTTGCAGGCAGCGGCACCGTTTTCAATAATAACGGCGTCGGTGAAGATTTTGTCGGCAATATTTTGGTATATGAAAACAAAAGCGAACAAAAGATTTACGCAAACGCAATTTTGAATGGATGAATTGCGCTAGTAAAAGATATATTTTTGTGTTAATGGAGGTGAGAAATGTTAGGATTAGACAGAAATATTGTAGAAGTTGTTGACTATGACCCAAATTGGAAAAATGATTTTGAAAAAGAGGCAAAAAGATTGCGTGAACCGCTAAAAGAATATGCAATTGAAATTCGTCACGTTGGCAGTACCTCTATTGTTGGGTTACCTGCAAAACCCGTGATAGATATTGCAGTAATAGTAAAAGACGAAAACGCAATGCTTGCTTGTATGGATATTATCAAAGAATGTGGTTATGAAGTCAAAAATAAAATCGAGGAAAAGGGCGAGATTTTTGGAAAGCTGGCGCACGACGGCATTTACACACACAATATGCACGTTGAAATCTACGGCAGTGAGAATTGGGAAAACCATATATTTTTCCAAAGATATTTAAATGAACATCCAGAGTATATCAAGCAATATGCGGAATTAAAAATTAATAACGCAAAACTATATAGAAATGAGCGAAAAAAATATACGCTTGCGAAAGACGCTTTTGTCAAAAATGTTTTAGCATTAGCAAAAAAAAGAATATAAAAATTAAAAAGTAATTCAATGATAATGTAACATTTATATTTTCAAAGTGGATTTATTTCATATATTAGGGAATTTACTTTGATTTTTTTTTATACTTTTCAAGTTAAAATCCGCTTTCATCCACTATGGAATTTACTTTGAGAATTAACAAGCAAAATATTTTAACACTATTTTATAGTTTTTTGTTGAAAATGATTGACAATGAGTTATAAATGTGGTAAAATAAAAAAGTCGTTGGGATGTATATCTCGCGATAAGTTAAGCATTATTATTGTGGGCTGTTAGCTCAGTTGGTAGAGCAACTGACTCTTAATCAGTGGGTCCGGG
>CALDMJ010000209.1 GCA_937914725.1 uncultured Clostridia bacterium
CGAAAATGGTAAAAACAAATATTTTTGTCGACTATTAAACAACCCAACACCAAACCACCCGCCTGAGCCTAGTGAGTACAAACTTTGCACGAGTTGAAACCCCTCATCCTGTGCGCTTGACCACGGGTCAAGAAATGCAGGCAGTCGCTTGAGGCGGTATGGTTCCGCGATTATAAGCAGTGGTATCAAAAATAAAATCGGTACGGCAAGCATTAATAAATGCTTGAGGCGCGCGCCGCCGATAAACAACATAAAAATAAACGTTGCGCCAACACACATAGTAATCGACATATTTGGCTCAAGCATAATTAATACACACATCACCCCCCCGCCGAGCAAAATCGGCAAAAGCGACTTGAATTTGTGCATATTTTCGTGATTTTTTGCTAGATATGCGGCGCAAAATATGACTAAACCAAACTTTGCGAATTCGCTTGGCTGTATCGTGAATGAACCTATGCCAATCCAGCGCGTTGCGCCGTAATTACTGCGCGAAAGCCCCGGCATAAACACTAGCGCAAGCAAAGCGAGGCTCACAATTAATGAAATCAATCCGTATTTTTTTAATATATTGAAGTCTATTTTATAAAGCACAAAACAACAAATGAGCCCGATTATCACGCCATAAAGTTGTTTACGCGCAAAGAAAAACGAGTCGTTGTATGTTAGTCCTGCTGAATAACTACTTGCCGAATATATCATTACGACCCCAAATAATGACAAAAACAACACACAAAGTAATATGGGCATATTGATAAAGCGCAAGGGATTCTTGCGCTCGTTGGTGTTTTTGTAGGCAATCTTTTTCACTATTTCCATATTTCACCTATTATTTCTAGTGCTACAACTATTACTGCAAATCATTAACAATGTGCTTGAAAAAATTACCGCGTTCTTCATAATTTTTAAAATCGTCAAAACTTGCACACGCGGGACTAAGCAAGACGACTTCACCGCTTTTTGCTTTGAGCATTGCAAATTTTGTGGCGCTTGAGAGTGTTTCGCACCTAAAGACTTGAATATCGTGACGTTTTTTGAGCGCGTGATATATTTTTTTTTGCATTTTGCCAAAGAGGTATATACTTTTCACATTACTAGGCAAACGTTGCGCTAAGACGCTGAATTTTTCGCCTTTATCACTGCCACCTAAAAGCAAATTAAGGGGTTTGTTTATCGCGTTGCAAGCGGTTAAACAACTTTCAATATTTGTGGCTTTACTGTCATTATAATAGTCGACATTTTGCAATCTGCGAACAAACTCAAGTCGATGTGGAGGTGTGTGAAAATTGGAAAGCACGGCGGCTACGTTTTCGACACTAACTCCAGCCAAAATAGCAACACACGCTGCGCATAACATATTTGATAGATTATGTTCTCCAACATAATTTAGTTTTTCAAGTCTTACAATTGCGTATGCTATTATTCCGTCGCTAAACATAATTGTTTCGTCTTGAACAAACACGCCTTTGCAAGGTTGCTTTGTGCTGAAATAATAAATTTGCGGCAAAATATTCTTGGTGTGCTCAAAACAACTATTGTCATCAAAATTAATGACTGCAAAGTCAGTTTTGTTCATATTGTTGAATATTTTGAGTTTTGCACTGTAATATTCTTCAATATCCTTGTGAAAGTCAAGGTGGTCGGGTGCAAGATTGAGCAGTGCAGCGATGTGAGGTCGGAAAAATTTTGTTTGCGCTAACTGAAAGGATGAACACTCCAAGACTGCCCTATCCACTGGAGTTAATTCCATTGCTTTTTGCGAAAAGGACTTGCCGATGTTTCCGAGCGCAAAGGAATTATATGTTGTGGCAATCATTTCGTGTATAAGTGTAACAGTTGTAGTTTTCCCATTTGTTCCCGTTACCGCAACTACTGGAGCGGCGCAAAGTCTATAGCCAAACTCCAATTCTCCGATACATTCAATTTGCCTTTCAGCAATAATTTTACTAAATTTCTTTGCTAATCGCGTTGTTGGACTCAAAATTATCAAGTCCATATCTTGAACAATTTTTGTGGTCAATTTTTTGACAAAAACAACATTTTTGTCGTTTGAAATCGTCGAGAAATCGGTTGCGTAAATATAAACATTAGCATTTAACCTTTTGAGTGCATTATATGCGCCCATACCGCTGACTCCAAGTCCACAAATCAAAACATTTTTGTCTCGATACTGTTCAATTGCAGTTACTTTATCTTCACATACCCTTTCATCATTTGGCAAAGCGCACGCTTCAAATTCGTTTTCAAAAATATTTTCATATGCATTCAAATTCGTTTCTTGTTTTTTATATTTTATCACGATAAAACCTCATATTTATATATACGATTGTCCGCCGCGCAATATGATAAACAAAAAACAATATATTTTTGTTATTCTCAAATTTTATAGTATATACAAAACAGCTTCATTTGCCTTAAATAATGAAAAAAGCAAAACATACTCACGATATGTATGTTTTGCTTTTTATTTAATTAATCGTAAATTAAAATTAATTTGTTGATTTTCCAAAATATTTCGCCAAAATTGAAGCACCACTCAAGTGTTCTTGAGTTTCTTCAGTTGGTTGTTCGTTGTCAGGTTCAATTGTGCCATTATTTTCAACACCTTCTTCATTTTCTTCCGCTTCATAATTTTCAAATTCGACTGTGTTTTCGGCAAGGTCTTCAAACTGTCCGTTTTCATCCATTGATGCAAGGTGTTCCTTAATCTCTTCATCGCTCATTCCTTGCTCGCGCAATCTTTGCTTTTCAAGACGACGCATTTTTTTGTGGTAGTCATTAATTGCATCGTTAATTGCATTCATCGCCAAAATGGGTGCGTATAATCTTGCTCGAGGAATTTCGCCAAGTCCGTCAATGATTTGCACTTCGTGCAATTCTTCCGCTTCACTTACTGAAAGTCCAATAAGCGTTTGGCAAGTAGCATCCGCGACTGCGATAACTACTGCGCTGCCAAAGGCTTTGAATTTTGCGTCCTCGATAATTCCGTCCTCATCGACAAGCAAATAGAATTTTATAATTTCATTTGTGTTTGGATCTTGCGCCATTCCAACGCCGTTTGCACCTCTCAATGTACCAACAAATTGAGGATTTGCAAATCTATTCATTATTTCATTATTGTACATTGTTAAACTCTCCTATGCTAGATTTTGTGAGCGGCGACATTGAGCGCAATTTTTTGACAACTGCCACCAATTTTTCTACAACATAGTCAATTTCTTCTTTTGATATGTTCTTTGAAATGGAAATTCTAATTGTTCCACTTGCAAGTTCAGGGCTCAATTTGATTGCTTGCAGCACGTATGACGGCTCTGGTGAACCGACGCTGCACGCTGAACCGACTGATACGGCAATTCCCTCAAGGTCAAGCATCATCATCAACGCTTCGCCCTCCACCATACCGAATGAGAGGTTAATGCTATTTGGTAGACGTTGGTATTTGTGCCCATTTAATTTGACATATGGAATTTCTTGCATCACTTTGTCGACAAAGTAGTCACGCATCTTTCTCAATTTTTGGCTGTTGATGATAATGTCGCGGCAAGCGATTTCACACGCTTTGCCAAGCCCGACTGCACCTGCAACGTTGACTGTTCCGCCACGTAAATTCCTCTCTTGATGCCCGCCGTGGATGAGGGGTGCGATTTCGACCCCGTTTTTGATATACAATGCGCCGATACCTTTTGGTCCGTTGATTTTATGCCCTGAGAGCGTCAACATATCAATACCCATTTCCTTGACGTTGATATTGACGGCACCAATGGCTTGAGTTGCGTCCGTGTGGAACAATACGCCACGCTCTTTGACAGTTTGCGCGATTGCTTTAATGTTTTGGATTGTGCCGATTTCATTATTTGCACTCATAACTGACACAAGCAATGTGTCGCTATCGAGGTTGTGCAAAAGTTCCGCAATACTGACAAGTCCATCGGAATCGACTGGAAGATATGTTATTTTAAAACCACGATTTTCCAAGTATTTACAAGTTTCCAAAACTGATGGGTGCTCAATTTGAGATGTGATAATGTGCTTTTTGCCAGTGCTAGCGTACTTTTCCGCAATACCAATCAAAGCCCAGTTGTTTGACTCGGTTGCTCCGCTTGTAAAATAAATTTCTTCAGGGTTTGCACCAATAGCTTTAGCAATTCTTTCGCGCGCGGTATCAAGCGCTGAGTTTGCTTCGCGACCAAATGAGTGTAGCGAGTGTGGATTCCCGTATTCAAGTGTAAAATACGGCATCATTTCATTCAGCACTTCGCTTGAAACAAATGTTGATGCTGCATTGTCTAAATAAATTTTGTTCATTTCATTTCTCCTAAGTTGATATAATTTTACCACACATAAGTGATTTTGTCAATAATGGTTGTGTCATTTTATAAAAGACATAATATAGTTTGCCTAAAAAAATATTTATATAAACTGAAAGTTTATAATTCAAACAAGTTTTTGCAAAACTTTTGCCGCGGCAACGGCGTCGTCAAGCGCGCGGTGCGCTGAAACAAGTTCGACATCAAGCGCAGTAACAACAGTTTTTAGTTTGTAATTGGGCAAACCCTTCAATTTTTTGCGCGCAACGACAAGTGCGTCGATTTGCTCGTTGTCAAAGTTGTATAATATGGATTTACCGTATTTATCAAGAAATTTTGCATCGAAATCAATATTATATGCGGAAAGCACACACCCGCGCGTGAACTTATAAAAATCCGCTAGCACCAGCTCATATGGTGGCGCATCTTCGACCATTTCTTGCGTTATGTGTGTCAGGTTAGTGATTTCTTCGGGAATTGGGACGGGAGGCTTAACTAAACTTTCAAACGCATCAGTCAGTTTGCCTTTTTCGATTTTGACAGCACCAAGTTCTAGTATATAACAGTCCTCGACACTGAGCCCTGTAGTTTCAAAGTCAAACATAACAACATCGTGAGTCATAAGGTACTCTGAAATTTCTTCTTCTTTTTTTTCTTCAAGCAAGTTCATTTGCGACATTTCTATGTATGGCTCGGGTTTTACTACTAGATATTCGTCAAATGGTTTACGCCATTGTATATTTTCTTCGGGCTTTTCGCCAAGTCGTGCGAACGCGATGGCGCTAATTTTAAACGACCAACGGTTGTTGAAACTGTCTAGGTCTCCACAAAATGCGACAGTGTCCCCCACTTTTAGTTGTTTGATTGTTTCAGTCGTGTTTTGTGTTGGGAAATATACGCAAGTTATTTTGCCCCAATAGTCTTCAATTGTGAAGTTGTACAAGGTCTTTTCTTTCACTTCCTCGTCCTGCTTTGCCTTTTTCGGCGTGTATGTGCGCTCGCGAATGTCTTGGATTGTGCCAGCGATGACAAGTTTCTCGCCAGCGGTCTTTAGTTGGTCAAGACGAATTGCAACTTCTTCGGGAACATCGTTTATAAATTTTTCAACAATCTCAAAGTTAAAGTATTTATCCTCATCAGGAATAGAAACGTCGCGCAAGATTGAAAGTTCCGTTGCGTGGTTGTCGTTCATTTTCAAAACGCTTGCAAGGTCTTGCTCGACAAGGTCGCTTTTGAGCGCGATTTCAAAATTTGCACAAATGCTCTCTTCTAAAAACGCTTTGAGCGCAGTTGCAATGCTTTGCGAAACAAACGCGTCATACAATGATTTTGTCAGGTTTATTGTAACAATAAAGTTGTCATAATTTTCATTTTGCCTTGAGTCGACATAATCCGCTTGCTCGACATCAAAATTGCTTTTTGTAAGCATTGTATCGACAAATTTTGCATTTTCTTTGAAAAATTGTTCAGCAAAATGCCAAACGACTTCGACGTCTACATAACTTTTTTTGTAGGCAATAATGACTTTATACTTATGCTCCAAATATTTCTCAGTAGCCTGCATAATTTGCGCTTTTTCAATTTCGGTCATCACGCCAAACTTATCGGGGAAAAGAAGTTGGATGCCAACTTCCCCAGTTTTGGTATTAAATTTCACAACATTAAGTTTTAGTTGTTCATATTTTGGATTTATTTTTATCAAATAGTCTAAGTATTCCATATTTATTCCTTTGCAAAATTTCTATCGTTTTACCTTTTAGCTTAAGAAGTGAATGACGTCGATTGAAACGACAAATACGAGCAAAATCATTAAGCCCCAAAAGTGAATTTGCGCCTCGATTTCGCGCTTTATTGGCTTGCGTCGTATCCATTCAATACCTGTGAAAACCATTCGCGCGCCGTCAAGCGACGGAATCGGCAAAATGTTGAACACGGCAAGGTTGACGGCAATGAAAGGCAGGAACACAAACAGATTCGCAAACGATTGCTCCGTGTACGACGCAATTGTAGTAATTGTCGATATTGGACCCGTCACGCCGCTGAGCGCGACTTGCCCTGTCAGTAGCATAAACAGGAACTTCAGCACTTGCCACGCCATTTCAAACGTCATTGGAACGCTGCGCGCGATTGCTGTCCACAAGCTTTGCGGCGCGGGCGAAACAGTCATACCGAGGTCAAAATAAGTTTTTCCGTCCTCGCCTGTTTTTGTTGCTATATTTAGATACGATTCAATTTTTTCGCCGTTGCGCTTGATTGTTATCGCGACTGTTTCGCTATCAAGGTGCTTGTTTAGTAGCACGCTAAAGGTGTTTCCGTTTGAAAAATTTATTTTTTCGCCGTCAATGTGTGTGATTATGTCACTTTTTTGCAAGTGCGCATTTGCGCCACTTGGGTCTATTGTAGAAATTTTGGGTATGTCGTACCCAAATGAGACTAACAAAATTATTGTGAACAATATTGCGGACAAAAAGTTGAAAAGCACGCCCGAAACTTGAACAATCAGCCTTTGCCAACACGGCTTTGAATTAAAATCTCCGTCCTTTGTCTCCGCGGAGTCCTCACCCGCAAAGGCACAGTAGCCGCCGAGCGGCAGCATACGGATTGAAAAAATTTCCCCGTTTTTTTTCTTCTTTGTGTAAATTGCTTTACCAAAACCGATTGAAAATTCGTCTATCTTGAATTTGAAAATCTTGCCTGCGGTGTAATGCCCAAATTCGTGAATTGTAATCATCAACAATAACACGGCTAATGCAAGTGCTATGTAGCCGATATATGTAAGCACACCCAAAAAGGTCGTCATTAATTGTGTTACCATATGCCTCCTTCAATTCTTTTGACATTAAACCATTTTCTATGCAAAAATCTAACTGCTTATGCAAAATTGCAAGTATTTATGTATAATCTAACAAATTTAATATATAAAATTTACTATAGAAAAATGCAGTATATAAAATATATTAAACAAAATATAGTTTATAATTTAAAAGCGGAATAAAATTCCGCTTATCTTTTGTTAAAAGAAAATTATAAAGAATAACAGAACAAACACCAAGCAGAAGCATACACCGTTTAGTCTATCCATAAAACCGCCGTGTCCCGGGAATGCACGTCCAAAGTCTTTGACAAATGCACGGCGCTTTAAGTAGCTTGCAAACAAGTCGCCAGCACTTGTTGCAAGTGCTCCAAAGAAACCGACTAGCGCAAATTGCCACAAACCAACTTTAGCGGTTGTAAAAAGTGCATTTGTTGCATCAACTGCAGTGAAGATGCCATACATCAACATACTTGCAAGCACACCAAAAATTACACCTGTAATGAACCCGGAAACTGTTTTATTTGGACTTATTAGCGGACAAAGTTTTCTTCCTTTGAAGAACATCCCGCCAAGCATTGCAAACGTATCCGTTGCCATTGAAATTGCAAATGTGAGCAAAATCGCAAACATACCAATGACTACATTGCTTTGCCCTGTTCCAACTATTCCCAAATCGACAATATGGTTGAGCGTGAACATCAACGACAACAAAATTGATGGATAGATTATTATATTCAATGTTGTCAATGATTTATTCATTAAATAGTCGCGTGGCGAATCAAATTTTTCTTCGTCATACACAATTTTTTGCTTGAAGCAAAATGGTATGATTAGCAAAATGAGCGAAACAGCAATCAAAAGCGATATTTCGACGATGATTAATTCATAGAACTGCATATCCGAAAATCTTGCAACCATGACGAGTGCCAAAAATGCGACGGGATAGGCATAGTTTATCCACTCAAAGGCGGTGTTGCCGCGTCTTTTGCTGACTCTAATCATTTCATAAACTGCCACGAGCGTTACGCAGAGCCAAAACACGTCAAAAACGATTGCTTCAAAGTATCTCAATAAAAATGCACACAGCAGCACCCCCAAAATGAGCATTGCTGAGTAAATTCTGTCTTTCATCATAATAATGTTTGTTCCTAATAGTTAATTTTTTGCATAACATATGCTTGTCCTGTTGATTTTTTACATATCACAATTGTTTATGTAAAAAAAATTTGTATGCGTATTAAATTCCAATTTTGCACTGGAAATCGTCAATTTTTGATTGAGCCAAACTTGCGGTTGCGCTTTGAGTAATCCTTCAATGCTTTATTCAGTCTCTTCGGCGTAAAATCGGGCCACATAGTTTTTGTGAAGTATAGTTCGGCATAAGCACACTGATAGAGCATAAAATTGCTGAGTCTTATATCCCCCGCCGTGCGGATGACAAAGTCAAGTTCGGGCAGTCCGCTAGAATAGAGTGCGTCCGCGAAATCTTGCTCCGTGACGACTTTTTTGCCTTGCGCTAGCAGTGTATTGCAGGCGTGGACAATGTCGTCGCGCCCGCCATAGTTTAGCGCGATGTTTAAGATATGTCCGTCGCAGTCTTTGGTTTCGTCCTGCGCTTTCTTTATCTCGTCCACCAAATCTTGCGGCAGACGCGATATATCACCCG
>CALDMJ010000210.1 GCA_937914725.1 uncultured Clostridia bacterium
CAATTACTAGCGGTGTTGCAATATCCTGTTCCATAAAATGCATTCTTGCCGATGATCGTCACGCTATCGGGGATTGTGATGCTCGTTAAGTCACTACAATACCGAAATGCAAAATCGCCGATCTTCGTCACGCTGTCGGGGATGACGATGCTCGTTAAGCCTCTACAATCTTCAAATGCAGAAAAGTCGATGCTTGTCACGCCTGAGCCTATTTTCACACTCGTCAAGCCAGTACAACCTTTAAATGCTTTATAGCCGATGCTTGTCACGCCTGAGCCTATTTTCACACTCGTCAAGCCGCTACAACCACTAAATGCCCCATTGTCGATGCTTGTCACGCTATCGGGTATTGCGATGCTCGTTAAGCCTCTACAATCTTCAAATGCAGAAGAGCCGATGCTCGTCACGCTATCGGGTATTGCGATGCTCGTCAAGCCAGTACAACCACTAAATGCAGCATAGTCGATGCTTGTCACGCTGCTTGGAATAATGGTGCTTTTGCACCCAACAATCAAGGTATTTGTACTTGTTTCAATTATTGCATTACAGTTGTTCCTACTATTATATTTAATGTTCCCAGATGAAACTGAGATGCTCGTCAAGCCGCTACAACCACTAAATGCATTATAGCCGATACTTTTCACGCTATCGGGTATCGCGATGCTCGTCAAGCCAGTACAACCACTAAATGCAGAATCGCCGATGCTTGTCACGCCTGTTTTAATAGTTATACTCTTAATTTCACTTTTGTTATAAAAGGGAGATGAAGAAGAGCCATAATAATCTTTCATTTCGCCAGTTCCTGAAATCGTAAGCACGCCAGTGCTACTATCAAATCTATATGTTACATTATTACCACAAGAACCCGAACCCAATGCGGACACAGCCATTTTGTTTTGAGGGGTTGTTTGGATGTTTTGCAGTGACACAACAAAGAATAAAATTGACGCGTATAGCAACACCGCAAAAAAGAACAAGACAAAAACAGGCAGTTGATTTAGCCCCTTTTTGCTTGCTATTCCGTTCTTATAATTTAGTTTTCGTACCTTTTTTGCAGTGACTTTTCTATCATTATTCTCAGTGTTTACCTTATCTTTCTGAGACGCCCCCCCCCCCCATTTAGTTAAGCGCTTAATCATTTTTACACCTCACTTAATAAATTTTTCGTTTTTAGTTTATCACAATTACGGAAAAATATCAAATGTTTTTAGGCATTTTTTGAAAAATGTTATCTTTTATGCCAAATATAGTTATTTGGCGAGGAATGATTTGTTGCTGTCAAGCGGAATGGTTGGCTGCGCGTTGATTGATATATTGCTTTTCACGTCTCCATACTTTAATTTGAAAAAGCCTGCGCTTGCAATCATTGCGGCGTTGTCGCCACATAGTGACATTTGTGGGAAATATACTTTAATATTTTCCTTTTCTGCGCGCAGAGTTATTTGCTCACGCAAGTATGAATTTGCAGCGACGCCACCCGCTAGCGCGATTTTGTTTTGCCCACTTTGCTTGCACGCGGTTATTGTTTTTTCAATCAAGTCGTCGAATGCTTGACACTCAAAACTCTTGCACACGTCGTTTATATTGTATTCTTCATTTTTTTGTTTGCAGTGATTGACGTAATTGATAACTGCCGTTTTGAGCCCGCTATATGAGCAATCAAAGTAGTTGTCGAAATTGTGTGATTTACAAAATGTTATATTGTTTTGCCCGTCCTTTGCAAGTTTGTCGACCATTGGTCCGCCGGGGTACTTCAGTCCCAGCACGCGCGCGACCTTGTCAAAACTTTCGCCGACGGCGTCGTCGAGCGTCGAACCAAACAATTCGTGTTCGGCGTAACTTTTTTGTAAAACAATCGCGGTATGCCCGCCGCTGACGATTAGGCAAACAAACGGCGGTTTGAGTTCTGGAAAGTCGATAAAGTTTGCACAGATATGCCCTGCGATGTGATTGACGGGTATGAGCGGAACGCCCAAGCCGTACGCCAGCCCTTTTGCGTAATTGAGCCCGACAAGCAGTGCGCCGACAAGCCCCGGTCCATATGTGACCGCGACGGCGTCAATGTCCTTTTCGCAAATGCCCGCGTCGGCAAGCGCTTGCTTGTAGACAAAACTAATGTTGTTGATATGATTTCGGCTTGCAATCTCTGGCACGACTCCCCCGTATTGTGCGTGGATAGGTATTTGAGTTGAAACAACATTTGATAGCACCTTTTGTCCATTGATGACAACTGCGACGCTCGTTTCGTCACACGAAGATTCTATGCCCAAAATTATAAGGTTGTCCTTCCCCTTTAGTTCTGCAATTCTTTCATTCATTTTTTCGTCGTAAATCATATCTTTCCCTTGCCTTGTTTTTCAAATTGCTTATTAGTTGTTTTCTTTAATCAAATAGTCATTGATAAATTCTTGTATGTCGCCGTCCATAACACTTGTGATGTCGGGCGTTTCAAACCCTGTGCGGTGGTCCTTGACCATTGTATAAGGTTGGAACACATATGAACGTATTTGGCTGCCCCACTCTATTTTCTTGAGTTCGCCTTGTATGTTGCTGATTTTCTCGCGCTCCTCTTGCTCCTTTAGTTCCGCAAGTTTTGCCGTCAGCATTTTCATAGCGGTTGCCTTGTTTTGAATTTGCGAACGCTCGTTTTGGCACTGGACGACAATCCCCGTAGGAATGTGCTTAATGCGCACGGCTGAATCGGTTTTGTTGATGTGCTGGCCGCCTGCGCCGCTTGCTCTGTAGGTGTCGATTTTCAAATCGTCCTCTTTGATTTGCAGTTCCTCGCTCTCAATGACGGGCGTAACCTCGACACTCGCAAACGATGTGTGACGGCGCGCATTTGAGTCGAACGGCGAAATGCGCACAAGTCTATGCACGCCCTTTTCGCAACGCAAGTAGCCGTACGCGTTCTCGCCTTCGACCTCAATTGTTGCGCTTTTGATGCCCGTCGTGTCTCCCGCTTGTATGTCTATTATGCTGAAAGTAAAACCGTTTCGCACGCAATAGCGTTGGTACATTCTAAAAAGCATATCCGCCCAATCGGTGGCTTCCGTGCCGCCCGCGCCGCTATGAACTGTCAAAATCGCATTGCACGCGTCGTACTTGCCGCTAAGTAGCGCGCTTATCCACAATTTGCGGCTGGCGCTGTCGATTAGTTTTTCTTCAGCGTCAAGTTCGGTTGACATTTGCTCTAGTTCTTCATCAGTCGCGTTGTCGACCATAAATTTGACGGCGTCCGCTTTGTCGGTTAAGTCCTTTATTTCGACAAGCAGTTCTTGCAAGTACCTAAGGCGCTTGCCGACTGTTCCGCCGCGGCGCATATCACTGTAAAAATCGGGTTCCGTCATTTCTTTTTCAAGCGCGGCAATCTCTGCTTTTATCTCGTCATCCTTAAAGCGCGATTTTATTTGCACGATTCGCTCATCTATCGTGGTTAGTTTTTCGACAATTTCTTCTCTTGTCATTTTGTTTTCTCCTTAAAATTTACCTTTTCCACAGTGTGTGCAATTATTGTGGATTGTTTTTATTATTTTTATCTATATTTTCAAAAAAATTATTCATTTTTTCAATTTTTGTTTCTTGATGTGTAATTTTTTGTTGTGGATTATCCACACTTTCGCTTTCGTTTTGTGGAAAACTATTTTGCATTGTCGTGCTACTTTCGCCCGCGATATTTGCATCCGCCTTGCGTGCGTTTTTCTTTTTGCTAATGAAATTGCAAAGAATCATAATCGCGCCAAACACGACAACTAGCACCAGCGCCAAGATGTACCACGCAACTGAGTGTATGCGGTAGCGGTACAAAACAAGTCGATTTTCGCCATCGGGGTCGTAGTTCCAAACAAAGTGCTTCATACTGTATTCGCTCGCAACACTTCCGTCCGCATTCAACTGCTTTTCGCTTTGCGTGTATTCTCTATCCGCATTTGACTTTATGCGATTGACTTGTGCGTAACTATACGGCACGGCGTAGTCGTACGAAAGATTTGCAAGTTTGACGTCCTCATTGAGTTCGACGCCCTGTGCGCTCAAACTTGTTTTGATTTGGTCATAAACACTTTGTATCTGTTCTAAGTCAGCAATCGGCAAAGTTGTGTCTTGATAAATAATCGTATCGAACAACCACCCTTTCTTGGTCGTCGGTTCAGCATCCGCATCGTCATCCCCACTTTCGCCACCACTGCCGCTGCCGATATAGTTTAAGTATTCATCATAAAAATAGGAACTATAAAACAGCACGTAGCACGTGATTTGCCCGCTTGGAGTCATTCCGCCGTTTTCGCTCGGCGAAATGCTAGACTTCCACGGATAGCGGTTTACCATTCCCTTTTCAGCCATATACGAACTTGCAAGCGCGTTGACGCGCGTCTTATAGTTGTCTAAGTACTCATACACAGTGCTATAGATTTTTTCGACATCGTCCGCATCGTATTTTTGAGACAACTCTTTTGCATCCAAAACGACGGAAAACGTCTGCCTAATTGTTCCGTCGGGCAAAACACTCATACCGACCGAAACTGCGCTGCTGCAGCCACCGAATATGCACACAATAAACATCAGTGCCGCAAACAATATGTATCTACCTTTCATATAATCTCCAAATTTTCTATTTGCATTCCATTTTCTCTACCGCATATATTATATGCTTGTCTTTGTGGTTTTCTATCAACCTAATTTTAAAAACACACATTAATTTTTTGAAAAACAGCGAATTGAAAATGAAATTTTACAAAGTATTTATATATTATATATTTTTTTTTCCATTTTAACAACTGTTTTGACAACTTTAATTGAATATGTAAATATCATTGAAATTTTGCAAAAAACGTGTTATAATAAATTATCATAAAAAACCACACCAAAGGAGAACCCACAATATGAAAGCATTTATTGTAGGCGGAACGGGGCTTATCGGCTACAACGTTTCGCTAGAACTTCTCGCACGCGGACACGAAGTAAAGAGCCTCGGGCTAACACCACCGCCCAAAGGCGACATTTTCGCAAATCAAGTCGACTACACGCAAGGCAACATCGAGCAAATGTCCGACCACGAACTCATCGACCTAATCAAAGGCTGCGACTGGCTCTTGTACGCCTGCTCATCGAACGCGCTCGACATCGTCAAAGCGCCCGCTATCGAATACTTCAAAGTCCACAACGTATTCCCGACCGAACGCATTTTGCGCCTCGCACAAGACGCTGGCGTCAAAAAAGTTGTAATCATCAGCAACGCGTATGTATACTTCAACAGCATTATGGCAGATTTGCGCCTTGAAAAGTGGCATCCATTCATCCGTGCGACCTACGACCAAGAAAACGCAGCGCGCAGGTTCAATATGACAGCGTTCCCCGTCATCGTGTTGCAAACACCGCAAATTTGGGGAACAATGCCCGTTAGACGCCCGCTGCACTGCGACGAAATTCTTGAAATGTACCGCACATCAGATTATTCCGCCTTTAAAGGGACAATCCCAGTCATAACAGTAAAGCAAGTGGCGCAAGCAGTTTGCGGCGCGTTTGAAAAACTGACGCGCGGCGAAACAATCGCAATTTCAGGCGACAACTATACCTACAAGCAAATCAACGAACGCATTATGGAAGGGCTGAATATGAAACCATACGTCCGCTATAAATGCTGGCTGAAATATAAAATTCACGAGCGCCTAAAAATGCGTTATCTCAAAAAATCTGGGCTTGAAGCAGGCATCAACGGCGTGAAAATCTACAGTTTCAAAAAGCGCAAAGCCTACATCGACCCAAAAATCGCCTACAAAAAACTTGGCGTCCTCCCCGACGACATCGACGCCGCAATCCGCACCTCCGCCGCCCGCTCAATCGAGTTCGCCAAAGAACATAAGGAAATTTAACCTAAATTTTAATGATAACTGTACCATATTCGTCAAATCACATAAATATGATGAAACTTCCATTCGATAAATTCATATTATCTCTACACACCACCATAACTTCCATTATAAAAAACCAACAATAGTATTTCCCTAATTGTTGGCTTTTTTATTATGTATTACTGCAAACATAACTTTTCATAGTCGGATAAATAAAATTTGTTATTTTTTTTAAATTTCATATTCGAATCCGTATATTTATTCCAAAATTCTCTAGCTTTTTGTAAAATTTCTTCAGTAAAATAGTTTTTAATTAAAAATCTACTATATTTGTCATCACTAGTATTTCCCAGTACCTCAATTTTTGAATCTATTGCAATAGAATATTCTTTTTCTCCATAATAAGCATGGGCGTGCGGTCTATTATGATGAGTTAATTCTTTTGATTTTACACATATTTTTATATTTTTCGTTCGAAATATTTCTTTTTCCAACAAAATGATAGAGCCATCTTCATTTATCAAATCATCTTCAATTTTTTCGTTTTTATTAACTATAATGTATTCTTCCATATATTTATTTTCTCCTATTCTCTATCCCTATCAATAATAATTTTTTTAAAACGTCATGAGCTTCTTTGTCTAGAATTAAAACATAATTTGCTTGATTAAATCTTGCGATAGCACAATCTTTTGATGGACCATCTTCTAACGTATCGATTTTATCTGACTCTATTTTAATAGCTGCGTCAAAATCCTTTTGTGAATCTATGAGTGAGCGACTTAACTTTATAAATAAATCTAGCGATTCTCGACAAACAAAATTGTCGCCCTTTATTTCCTTGTTAAATTCTACAAAATTTTCGCTTTCCTTCAATATCTTCTCGTCCGCCTTTTCATAAAATACTTTCATTTCCTCACCTCCTTTTGCCAAAAAATTAAAATACAAAGCAGAAATAAAACAATTATCAATAAAACCACTTACGCTTTTTTTATTTTTTTATTCTCTATTTGTATACTACTTTGAATTAAACACATAATATTATTAAAATTATCATTATTTTCAAAATAAGAAATTATTGCATAGATTGCATTTATAGAATAAATGTAATCGTCCGATATTTCACTAGTCGATATTATCACTTTTTGTTCATCTGTTTCATTTATTAATTTATATAAGATTTTGCCATCTGAACCCATTTGTAAAACTAAATAGTAGATGCTTTTGTTATTTTTATCGTGTTTTACTTCATAATTAACAATTCTAACTCTATTTAAGTTGATTTCAATAAATTCCATTTACTCTAAAGTTTGTTGACCTCTTACTAAAGGGATAATATTGTTTATTGCCTTATCAAAATCTTGTTTTACCTTTTCTTTATTAAATACATTCTCCATATTTTCCGCTTCCTTATAATTTAAATTCTACCATTTTAATGGTGTTTTTCCATCTGTATCATAGCGCCAATAATTCCCTTCAGTCGTTGGCTGTGTTTCGCTATACCAATATACTGGACACCCGCTAACCCAATACAAATCCCATTTCCTTGGTCTCCACGTCGCAACACAATATATGGTCAATTCACTACACTCTACAAACACACCTCTACCCATGCTCGTCACACTGCTTGGGATTATTATACTCGTCAAGCCTGTGCATCCACTAAATGCTCTATCACCTATACTTGTAATATCGTTTGGAATTTGTGTATTCTTACACCCCACCATCAAACTACTAGTTGACGTCTCTATTATTGCATTACAATTATTTCTACTATCATATACTTTGTTCCCAGTATTTACTGTTATACTGATTAGCCCACTACATTTTTCAAATGCACCATCACCTATGCTTGTCACACTGCTCGGTATTGTTATACTCGTTAAATTCCAGCAACAATAGAATGCACCCCAGCCTATACTCTTTACGCCGTTGTTCAGTGTTATATCCGTCAACGCCGTACAACCGCTAAATGCACCACCACCTATGCTTGTCACACTGCTTGGGATCGTAATACTTGTCAAACTATAACGATATTGAAATGCTGAATCGACAATTAATTCGGTACCCTCTATAATTTTACAACTTGAAATATCTGACTTTGTGGCAATCAAATAATTCCCGACATATAACACACCATCAACCCAATTGTCTTCAGCCCCATAATACCCCGTTCCAGTCAATATTTCACTGCCTATGCTTGTCACACCATTGGGAATCTTTATACTTGTCAATTTTGTACAACCACTAAATGCCCCATAACCTATATTTGTTACATTGCTTGATATTGTTACATTTGTCAAATTTTCACAACTACTAAATGCTTCCTGTCCTATGCTTATAACATTGTTAGATATTGTAATAGTATTTAAAGTAGGATTATTTTGAAAAGCGTAGTCGTCTATAAATTTACAATCTTTATGAATTTCTTCAGGACTCCCCCACTCTCCATTGCTCCCCTCAATTAACCACAAATATGGGTTTTCATCATTTCCCAAATATGAGCCACTTTTATAATAATTATACTTTAATTTAGGCAGTTTTTCTCCCAATACCCTTGTACATAAAATCAAGTCACTCATTTCATTGATACTGTTTGGTATTATTAGATGCTTTAAACTTGTACACCCCATAAAGGCAC
>CALDMJ010000211.1 GCA_937914725.1 uncultured Clostridia bacterium
TTATCTTTATCAATTATATTGTTTTGTTTAATGTTTGTTTTTGTTCCATTATATGAGCATAAAAGTGCATTAAATCAAGCAGTTGCGGAAGGTGAAGCCGATAACACTTGCGGGGAAGGTTTAACATATACGCTAGACGAAAGCGGTAACGTAGTTATATCTGGAACTGGCACTATTGATAAAACATTTATTAGCAATACAAATATCAAAACTGTTACAATAAATGAGGGTGTGAAAGGCATTGGTGAGCAAGCATTTGCAGGTTGTACTAATTTAAAAAGTATATCTATTGCCGATTCAGTTGAAAGTATAGGAGTTGGTACATTCTATCAATGTATATCTATGAAAAACATAACAATTCCGTCAAGTGTAACAAGTATAGGGAAGCAAGCATTCCATACTTGTAGTGGTTTAACAACCGTGTCACTCTTAGCAAACATAACAAGTATTGGCAATTACACTTTTCAAAATTGCGATAGTTTGGAAAGTATAAACATTCCTGATGGATTGAAAAGTGTTGGACAAGGCGCATTTTATTCTTGCACCAATCTTAAGAGTATAAGCATTCCGTCAAGTGTCACGAGTATTGGATTAAGCGCATTTTATAACTGTCAATCGTTAGCAAGTGTTTCATTTGCCAATGATTCGCAATTGGAAACTTTGGGTGGCAGTGCTTTTGCTGCGTGTAGCAGTTTGATTGCTATAACTATTCCCGAAAAGGTGACAATTATTAATAGTAACTTGTTTGCTAATTGTTCAAGTTTGACTAGTGTGGTCATACCAAGCAATACAACAAGTATTGAGAATGCAGCATTTTTTGGGTGCAGTAATTTAACTAAGGTAAACATTCCTAATGTAGTAACAAATATTGGGCAAAACGCATTTTTTCAATGTAGGGGTTTGACGAGTGTCAACATACCTAGCAGTGTAACAAGTATAGGCGTTCAAGCATTTAGTTGTTGCAACTCTTTAAATGAAATAACAGCGGATGAGGGTGAAAAATATACGAGTAAAATCAATGGAGTGCAATGCAACGCAATAATTGAAAAAGGGGGAAATAGCAAATACATATTACTATTTGGATGCAAAAATACAACAATACTGTCAGGCGTTACCGAAATTGATGACAATGCATTTCAAGGCTGTAGCGAACTAAAAAGTATAGAAATATCAGATACAATAACAAGTATTGGAAGTGGGGCATTTTCGCAATGCACTAACTTGGTCAATATAACAGTTAATGCAAATAATCAAACTTATACAAGTCTTGACAATGAAGGTAAACAATGTAATGCAGTAATAGCCAAAGTAAATTATGGTAGTATTACTGCTGGAACTTTAATGGTTGGGTGTAAAACTACCGTAATTTCCAACAATGTAACCTCTATTGGGAATGACGCCTTTTATGGTTGCGAGGGGCTGAAGAGTGTGACAATTCCTTCAAGCGTAGTAAGCATTGGGCAGTCCGCTTTCGGAAATTGCGATGGATTGACAAATATAACAATTCCTAAAAATGTAAAAGCCATAGAAACGTTAGCCTTTTTCTCTTGTAACAATTTGATGCGTGTCACTTTTGAGTCGGGTTCAAAATTGACAAGTATAAATAATCAAACATTTTCGTATTGTACAAGTTTAATAAGCATAGAAATTCCCGACGGAGTGACAAGCATTGGGAATAGCGCATTTAGAAGTTGCACTAATTTAGTTAGTGTAATAATTCCAAATAGCGTGACGGAAATTAATGATTATGCATTTCCTAGTTGTCCAAATGTTACATTTATTGATTCAAATATGGGAGATGATGACCCAACCTGTTATGCATTTACTTATGCAAGCCAAAAGAAGATTAATTATGCATCACCGTGGGTTGCTGCGAAGGCAAAACACTCAAGAATTATATATCTATTCAAAACTGGCGCCACAACTCGCATCACTCAAATGGAAAATCACATTTATGATGATGATACTCATAAGTGTAGTGTCTGCGGTGCGGAAGATACGAGAATAACAATAACTTTAAAAGTAACAACATATGTTGAAAAGTGTTGGATAATTTATTTGCTTGATAGCAACGAACAACCAACATCTCAGTTCGTTTTTGTCGGTGCGGGAGTCAATGAAATAAAATTTAAGGTACAAGATGCTGAAACATTTGCAATACAAATATATGACTCTTTATATACTAGCGCTTTAATAGACGGCGAAAAAACAATGAAAAAAGAATATAATTTAACCGTAGACACTGCAATAGAAATAAAAATATCAGGCGTTTCAGATATATACAATTGGATTATGGTTTAAAAATTGCAAATAGTTTTCTACAATAATGAAGTGGTATGGTGATACGCCATATCACTTTTTAGATAAAAAGCAATGTAAAATATTTTGTTAAATAATTAAAATGTTGTTAAAAGCGCTTTGATTAAAATGCAAAATGTCGTATAATAATTATTGATTGATTGAAAAATAGGTTTGTGCGGCAAAAAAGCGCAAAAATTTTGTGTGAGTGCATAAAATATTATGCAAAATCGGTCAATCATTAATTGAGGAAATAAATGGATAATAAAGTCGAAAATAATGGTGGCAGCAAGGGCAACATCAACAAAAAAAAGATGACCAAACGTTACACCAAACATAGTTTAAGTAAATCGCTTAGCGAGCCTGCACAAGCGCCGATTGCGGAAGATTTGCCTGCGGGCAATCTAGCCCTAGCGACTGCGACTGAGCAGGGTGGCACGAACATTGCAACGCACTCACAAGGCGCGGGAAGCGCGAGCAAGAGTGCAAAGTCCTCTACAAAAAACGCAGCAAGTGAAAAGGGTAAATCCACGCGCAAACAGTCCACGGAAAAATCAAGCGAAAGCAATGCGAAATCGCACGAAAACGCGGAAAAATCAAGCGAAAGCGCAACAAAAACAGCCACAAAGCACGAAAAATCAAGCGAAAAAACGGCTGAAGTTGTCGCGCAAGCACCCGCCGCCCACGCTGAAGAAATCGCAGAAGGCACCGAAGAAGTTGGCGCGGACGGCGTCATTCGCAAGTCGTTTTTCACGCGCGGAACGGAAGGCAAAGTCAACAAAGTTAAGCGCAAAAAGTCGTTTAATTATGCCAACGCTGAGCGTATAAAAACCAAAGCGGACAAAGGCTTGACGCTTGAACAAGTGCAAGACCGCATTGACAATGGTTACGTCAACCTCGTTCACGATAAAAACAAGAAAACGTATTTTCAAATCTTTTTCAAAAACATTTGCACGTTCTTCAACCTTTTGTGTATACTTGTCGCAGTCGCATTGATTTGCGTCGGCGCGTTTGACAACATATTCTTTATGGTAATCATTTTGTCAAACACCGCAATCGGTATCATACAAGAAATTCGCGCGAAAAAGACAATGGAGAAAATATCATTAGTTACGCAGCCGACGGCGCTGGTTGTTCGCAATGGCAAGCATTATGAAATTCCCGTCAAGGAAGTTGTGCTTGATGACATCATTGAATTTTCACTCGGCAAACAAATTTGCGCCGATTGTATCGTTGTCAGCGGCGAAGTCGAAGTTAACGAAAGCCTTATCACAGGCGAAAGCAACGCGGTCAAGAAAAAGGTCGGCGACAGGCTTTTGAGCGGTAGCTTTATCTCAAGTGGCGAATGTGTCGCACGCGCGGATGCCGTTGGCGACGCAAGCTACACGGCGCAATTGTCCGCCAAAGCGAAAGAGTATTCGCAGCCAAAGTCGGAACTTATGAAAAGTATGCGCATCATTATCAGCGTCATCGGTGTCATAATCATTCCGCTTGGCATCCTTATGCTTGGCAACAACTACAGTCAAGGCGTCGGCAGTATGGAAACTGTCAAAAAGACGGCAGGTTCAATCATCGGTATGATTCCCGCAGGGATGTTCCTCTTGACAAGTATGGCACTTGCAGTCGGGGTTATCAAACTCGCAGGCAAACGCACACTCGTCCAAGACCTATATAGCATCGAAATGCTTTCGCGCGTCGACACTTTGTGCCTCGACAAAACTGGCACAATAACCGACGGCACAATGGTCGTCACCGAAGTCGAACCTATGACAAAAACAATTTCAAGCACCGACCTGCACAAAATCGTCGGCACAATGATGAGTGGACTCGGAGACAACAACGCCACATCACGCGCATTGATTGACTACTTTGGTAAGCAGGACGCGTACCACATATCGGCAAAACTGCCGTTTTCAAGCGCGCGCAAACTGTCCGCTGTGTCGTTTACAAACGGATATACCTATATCGTCGGCGCGTCGGAGTTTGTACTTGAGGAAGTCAGCAAAGAACTTGAAGACAAAGTTAAAGACTATGCAAAACAAGGTAAACGCGTGTTAGTTTTAGCAAAAGCGCGCGGTAAAATCACGGACGAAAACGTGCCAGCGGGCGCAAAACCTCTTGCGCTTATCGCAATCGAAGATAGAATCAGGGAAAACGCAACCGAAACATTGCGTTGGTTTCAAGATAACGACGTCGATTTGAAGATTATTTCAGGCGACAACCCAATCACTGTAAGCGAAATTGCAAAACGTGTTGGCGTGCCAAATGCCCAAAACTTTATCAATCTATATGGACTATCCGACCAACAAGTTATCGAAGCAGCAGACAAATACACAGTCTTTGGACGCGTCACTCCAGAGCAAAAAAGCGTGCTTGTCAAAGCGCTCAAGCAGCGCGGACATAAAGTCGCGATGACTGGTGATGGCGTCAATGACATCCTTGCTCTAAAGGAAGCCGATTGCTCAATCGCAATGGCAAGTGGTAGCGACGCCACCCGCAACGTCAGCAACCTCGTGTTGCTCGACAGTAACTTCTCGTCAATGCCTAGCATAGTCGCAGAGGGTAGACGCGTCGTTAATAACGTCACAAAATCGTCATCTCTATTCTTGATGAAAACATTTTTCACAATCTTCTTGTCGATTTTGTGTCTCGCGCTCGCAATCAGTTATCCGTTCACGCCGAACGCCGTAATCTTGCTCGAAATGTTTGCAATCGGGCTGCCGTCATTCTTCTTAGCGCTGCAGCCAAACAAAGACCCGATACGGGGCAACTTCCTAGTGAACCTAATCACGAAAAGTATGCCGGGGGCGTTGCTACTGCTCCTCAACTTTGTGCTTTGCTACATCTTCGACATTACGTATAGCGACGGCTCACACTACGAAACAATGGCAAGCATCTGTATCACATTCTCAGGCTTGATACTATTACTGCGCGTAAGCCGCCCACTCGATTCATACCGAATGACATTGTTTGGCGCAATGTTTGTTCTCTCGCTCGCCGCATTAAGTATAATTCCGCAATCATTCTTTGGACACGTCGAACTCGACTTCCAAAGCATACTTGCGTGCCTGTGCATTATTGAACTTGGGTTCTTGTGGCTCATTAAGCCTATCACTCCACCAAAGGAACTAAGGCAAAAGAACCGCAAACTTGAAATGCGCATCGGCGAACTTGAGGAGCAAACCTATAAATATATCGAAAAACTAAAACGGTTTTAGTTTGAATTAAACCGAAAAAAAGTTGCATCATTTGCAACTTTTTTTATATTTAATAAAGATTATTTGGAACAAATTTTAACAAATCTAAGTTATAAATGGTTATAAATGCCCTTTGCTTATTTGCGTGTTCGCCCGATTAATGCATCAATGCTACAATTTAGGTAGGTCGAAATTTCAATGATTGTTTGAAAGTAGGGGATGTCGCCATTCTTCCAGCGTGTAAACGACGCGAGTGAATATTTGAGGTCACGGCAAAATTTGCGTTTGGATATTCCTTGATTAGCAAGTTCTTTGTCAAGATTTTCATAAAAGCTGATTTTGTAGTTTGGGTCGACAAAAAAATCTTCATCAACCTCTTTTCCTACAAGGTAGTCAAGGCTGGCGTTTAGCACATCGGCAATTTTGACGGCATTTGCTAGCATTGGTTCGTGTTTATTAATCTCATACACTACATTTTTGTCAACATTTGCCATTTCAATCAATTGTTTTGGCGTGATGTTGCGTTCTTTCATTATCTCACTCAAATTTGTTCCAAATACTGACATTATTATAACCTTTTCATTATTATAGCAATAATCCACTATTTTTGCAAGGAATATTGGCGTTGTCGCGCGCTTGCAAAAGTGGCGCAAATATGGTATAATGAGAAAAATGGGAGACTTTTATGAAAATAGTAATGGAAAAGCCAGTCAAAGGTAGGTTGCAAGACGCCGTGGATGCGCTTTTTGCATTAAATGAGGATGACTTTAACCGTGTTTTGCAAGAGTTCAAGAATGGTAGCGGCAATGGCGTCGTTGTGCAATTTGTCTATACTACTGACAACTGTGCACGTCCTGATATGCCAATCAAAATGGGACTTATCGATAATAAGGAAGATTTGCGCAGTTATTATGCCTCTGAACGTGTCAAGAGTGACGAATTTTTCGCTGCGCTCGGCAAATATGTGCCAGAACAAATTTTAGTGGACGCGGACGAGACTGCAAGAGCGACTGCTATATTAAATTTGTGTGGACTTGATACCTTTCAAAAACACTATGCAAACTTTAACGGGTGCTCAATGCGTAGTGTGGAGACTGCGTTCAGTGTTTTGCAAAATGAAAAGGTGTTGTATGAGTTTTTGAACACGAGTGATAGTATGCAAAATATCGTCGTCGATGACCAAATGTTTAAAAAACGCGAAGTTTTTGAAGTGCTTGGTGACATATTTGGGTACCCCGCTGACGATGGCGAGTTCAAGCGCGCGAAAGGTAAAATGAACAATTATTATGTGCCTGAACTAGGCAAAATGATAGAAAACTATGCAAAGCTTTACAATTCGGGCTACAACCTAGATAGGTACGCAAATGACGAATATACTTTCAAAGCGCAATTTACAAAAACGGGCGCAATTTATAGGTGTGTCGGTAATTGCGAGTTTGACATCAACCCGCAACTGAAGCGTGAAGTGTACGAAGATATGCCGAGCGACTTGACGACTGAAGAAAAGGCTGTGTATATTTATGCAAAACTATGTTCAGTGCTAGAATATGACGACGGCATTATTGAAATAGAGGGTAAGCGCATTTCAAAAATTGAAAAATCGCGATTTGATAAAAGTGCACTTGAATCAATAAAGCCAAATGGCAAAATCATTTGCTATGACTTTGCAAGAATATGTGCAAGATTTTTGAACGAACTTGACGGAGTCACGGCGATGGTACTTTCGCAAGGTTTGATTGACGGACACTATTTGACGGGTTTTTATACGGACAAAGTTTCCGCACGTCTTGAAGCAATCAACGTTAGCGGCGAAAGTTCGCTCAACGACCTTGCGCGTGCACACAATAAATTGGAACTTGCAGGCATAGACATCATTTCGGATAAGTTTGGCATTTTCCCAACCGCGCTTGAAAAAGCGTACGCTAGCGTCTATTGCAGGGGAAAAACAACTATCGCGGACTTTGTAAGCCAAATAAAGGAACAAAAATCAGCGGAAGCGCAACTTGATAAATTGATTGAAGCATTTATTCAAACGCTAAGAGAAAAGCACATTTGTGGCAATGAAGCGACGCTAATATACAACGCGTTCAAGAAAAACGGCTTTTTCGGTACAGAGATTGAAAGCATATATATTGGGGATAAACATACTACTGAAAACGGGACGTTCTACCAGCGCAAAATTTTGCTTAGACAAAATGGGGATGAGAACCCATACTTGATAGACGTCGTCAACCTAACCTCAAAGCAAATATCTGCCGCTGACGTCGCGAAAAACCTACAGTCAAAGCAGTTTGTTTATGAGAGCAACAAATATCAATTAAAAGGCTTAGAAACGGTGAAAGGAAATGATTAAAGAATTGCAACTTATGAATCAAACAAGACTTAATTACAATAAATCGCAAAATTGCGACTATACAAACAATGAAGTTGTCGCAAAAATTCTAAATGATGAAGCGTGTTTTTTCAAAATGAGCAAAGATGACGCATTAAAAATTCTACTAATATGTGGCGTATCACCTAGCGTAGCGCCGCAAACATATGCGAAGCTCACAAGTTTTGATGCATTTAAAGCACTTGCCGCAGCAGGTAAAGTCCACTTCAATGCCCCCGAACTTTTGGTTGCCTATGATAACCAAGGCAATCGCAAAACAAAATAATGATAAATGGAGAACATAATGTCAAAAGTAGTAGTAATTAGCGGCGCAACAAGCGGAATAGGGCGCGCCACGTGCGACCAGTTTTCAAAAAACGGATATAAAGTATACGGACTCGCGCGAGAGAGATGCGACAATTTTCCGTATGAGTTTGAAGCGTGTGACCTCACAAAAACAAACGAACTCAACGCTGCAGTTGCGAACATTCTTGCAAAAGAAGATAAAATTGACGTCCTTATCTGCAATGCGGGTATGGGAATTAGCGGCGTTCTTGAAAAATGTGAGATGAGCAGCGCAAAACGCCTTTTTGACTTAAATTTCTTTGCCGCATTTGCACTCGCGCAAGCGTTCCTGCCGCGAATGCGTGAGCAAGGGTACGGAAAGATTATTTTTATTAGCAGCGTCGGCGCAATCTTCCCATTGCCATACCAAGCATTCTATTCAGCAAGCAAAAGCGCGCTTGAAACAATGGCAAACGCGTGGCGCATCGAAGTCAAACCGCTCGGCGTGCAAATAGGGTGCGTCCTACCGGGCGACACGAAAACGAGTTTTACGCAAAACCGCGAGAAAGCGACGGCGGATAGCGACTATAACGGGCGCGACGAAAAATCGGTCGCGAAAATGGAAAAAGACGAACAAAACGGAATGACGGCGGAGTATGTTGCAAAAAAAATCTACCGATTTGCGGCAAAAAAACGCCTGCCAGTCCGCACAATCGTCGGTTTCAAGTACAAAGTGTTTGCCTTTCTCTGCAAAATCTTGCCCACCCGCTTTGTCCTCTACATCCTCACCAAAATGTACGGCTAGTTTTCTAAATTTATAATGTATAAATTGTAAGAGGAAAATTTTTTTGCGACACAATTAGTTTGTTCTAATTGAATCATCTCTTTTGCGAATATTCCTTTTATGGGTTATGGGGAAAAATGAAACTATATTTTCAAACTATGAAAAATAAGATTTGTATCGACGCCTATACTCGTACATACAAGTTAGGGGACAATTGCGAAAAATACGGCGCGTACGTCGTGGTATCGCAGTGGGAGTTTGACAACATAGTAAAACAGTTGCAAGCCGCGCATTTTACCAAAGGTCAGCACTAGCGCTCAGTGCTGACGCGCCGACAAAATGGGAATGCGGGCATACAAAAATGGTGAATGCAGGTATATAGTGGTTCAGCATCAAATTTCGCTATGAAATTCCCCGCATAATCAGCAAAAAGTGAAAAATTAAGTTTTTTTCAAAAAAATATCGCCAAAATCATTGACAATACTTTCAAATTGTGCTATTATAATACGACGCCACGGAAGCGGTGTTAATTTTTTTCAATGGAGCGAAGAAAATGCGCGTAAGAATAACACTTGCATGCAGTGAATGCAAGCAAAGAAACTACAACACATTCAAAAATAAGAAGAACGACCCAGACAGAATTGAAATGCAAAAATTCTGCAAATTCTGCAACAAATCAACTCTTCACAAAGAAACTAAATAGTTTGTAAAACTTGGAGGCATTATGGCTAAAAACCAACAACAAACAGGTGTAAAAGAAAAGAAAAAGGGCGGTCTTTTTCGCAAAATAAAAGAATCTTTTGCGGAACTTAAAAAGGTTACTTGGCCGACGTTCGGGCAAACAATCAAGAAAACACTCGCAGTCGTTGCGGTAGTGCTCTTTTTTGGTGTTGTTGTAATAGGGTTTGACTATGGGCTAAGCTGGCTATACAAACTACTAACAACAGGTCTATAAGTAAGAGGGTTATATGAATAATGTTATGGAAACAGAACCAAAATGGTACGTCTTGCATACCTTTACTGGCTATGAAATGTTAGCAAAGCAAAATCTTGAGCAAGTCGTCGAAAATGGTAATCTGCAAAACAGAATATTCGAAATAGTCGTTCCTATGGAAGATGTCGTAGAAGAGAAGAATGGCAAAAAGAAAGTAGTGCAAAAAAAGATGATGCCGTCATACATATTGATAAAAATGCTATATGGTGACGACCTTTGGCATACAATTACAAGCACACGCGGTGTGACTGGGTTTGTTGGACCGAAGGGCCGACCACTCCCAATGACGGAGGACGAAATTCGTCGTTTGCACCTAGAGAAAGTTGTCGTTGACTTTGAACTCAACGTCGGCGAAACGGTCGAAATTATCGACGGACCATTTGAAGGAAACGCTGGAATTGTGGAAAGCGTGGACGCGGCAAACAAAAAATGCAAACTTCGTGTATCTCTATTTGGTAGAGATGTTGAGGCGGAACTAGCATATCAGCAAATTAGAAAGTTGTAGATTTTTTAGGTTTTTCCGATAGAAATATCGAAAAAATAAAATGTGGGAGAGGCGCGAGCCTTGTCAATACCACAATCTCGTCAAGGAGGAGAATAAAATGGCTAAGAAAGTAAGTGCACAAGTCAAAATGCAATTGCCTGCAGGGAAAGCGACAGCAGCACCACCAGTAGGTTCAATGCTCGGACCTCACGGTATCAATTTGCCGGGTTTTGTCAAAGAATTTAACGACAAAACATCAGGACAAATTGGTTTGACAATTCCAGTAATTGTCACAATTTACCAAGACCGTTCATTTGAATTGACTTTAAAGACGCCACCAGCAGCAGTTTTAATTAAGAAAGCCTGCGGAATTGAAAGTGGTTCAGCAAAACCTAACAAGGACAAAGTTGCTAAAATCACAAAGGCGCAAGTTAAGGAAATTGCACAAACCAAATTGGTTGACTTGAACGCCAACGACATCGAGCACGCAATGGACATCATCGCGGGTACTGCTCGTAGTATGGGCGTAGAAGTAATAGATTAGTGGAAGAACATAGTTCGTTATCACCACAAGGAGGAAAAAATGAAATTCGGTAAGAGATATGCAGAATCTGCAAAGCTTGTTGAAAAAGGCAAGACGTATAGCGTAGATGATGCTCTTGATTTGGCTGTAAAAACTGCAAATGCTAAATTTGATGAAACAATCGAACTTCACGTTAGACTCGGCGTTGATTCAAAAAACGCTGACCAACAAGTTCGTGGCGTAGTCGTATTGCCAAACGGAACTGGTAAAAAGGTTCGTATTTTGGTTATCGCTAAAGGCGACAAAGCAGACGAAGCAGAAAAAGCAGGCGCTGACTATGTTGGTGCAGAAGAAATCATTGCAAAAATCCAAAACCAAGGATGGTTGGATTTCGACGTTTGTATCACAACACTCGATATGATGGGTGCAATCGGTAGAATTGCAAAGATTCTCGGACCAAAAGGTCTTATGCCAAGCCCTAAGAGCGGAACAGCAACAAACGATGTTGCTAAAGCAATCGCAGATATCAAAGCAGGTAAAGTTGAATATAGACTTGACAAAAACGAAAACATCCACTGCCCAATCGGCAAGGCAAGTTTCGGCAAGGACAAGTTGAAAGAAAACTTTACTACACTTATGGACGCTATCGTAAAAGCAAAACCAGCCGCTGCAAAAGGTACATACCTAAAGAGCGTGACTGTTGCAAGTTCAATGGGTCCGGGAATCCGTATCAACTATACAGACGGAGCAAACTAATATTGAAAGCACCCCCAACGGGGCGCTTTTTTTTGTGATGTTTTCACCCATTATACAGGTTATCAGTTTTTTTTGTAAAAATTTGAGAAATGCGTCAATAGTACTTGACAGGGGGGGGGGGGGAGGGGTAAAATGCTATAAAATTTTTACATTAGGAGGAACATTGTGGCACTACAAAGAAAAGTTGTAAATTATGGAGATATAACCGAATATAGCGTATTTGGATGGGAAGTAGATGGTAATACACCTGAAGGAGCAGTTATTCTGAAAAGAGATGATGATGACCCAAGAATAAAGCAATGTATAAATCTAGAATTGAGATATGATTCAATCAAAGCAAAGATGAAAAGGCTACAAATGCCCGAATATCCAGCAAATAACGGCAAACTATGTTCAACGGGTTGGGGTATTTTAGCATTATTATTATTCTGGCCTGCAGGGTTATTTCTTTTGCTTTATAAACCCGGTAAGACAAAATATGAACAAGACATAAAAGCGTATGATAAACAACTCCGAGAATATCAAGATGAGCTTGAAGAAATTAGAATGAGAGTCCAGTATACAGTGTAATTATAATAAGTGTTGTTTATAATTACGTTTTTTCGACATTTTGGCTATTATATTGATAAATTTTGCGGAATAGGTCGAAAACACTTGATTATTATGTATTTTCGGTATATAATATACATATACTAAAAACGGAGGTCGGTTATGAACGCATTTGTAAAATGGATGGACAATTTGGGTTTGGTTTGGAAAATAATCCTTGCATTGCCAGTATTGGACATTGTTTGGGTCATCTACCGTTTGATGAGAAGTATCGACAAGGGAAGTGTCTTGGGCATCGTACTTGCAATCATTCTCATCGTAATCGGTTTGCCATTCTTGTGGCTTATTGATATGATTACAATTTTGCTTACTAGACACGTCATTTGGCTTGATTGATGACCAAATAAAATTAGTTTGCAAACTATGTACAATTTTTTGTGTTAAGAAAACCGTGCTCATTTGTCGCGGTTTTTTTTGTAAAATGTATAAAAAGTGAAGAGAAATAAAGAAATATTAGGAAATGCTTGACTAAAATTTTAAATTTGGTTATAATACAAGTATAGCACATTAAAGCAAAAATGGCATATTTAGGGGTTAGATATGCGCAAAGATGGCAAAGACGTGCGCGAATATAAGGAGAATATAATGAAAAATAGAACAAA
>CALDMJ010000212.1 GCA_937914725.1 uncultured Clostridia bacterium
AAAACTTTGTACGTAGTCTTGGTGAAAGCGTTAATGAACCGACTGAGGAAGAACCCGAAATAGACAATGAACCCTGTGAGGGACAATATAGTTTGTTTGAACAAGATTACCTAGACTCTTTAGGTGTGGGTGAGTATAGGGATGAAGATAGTAATAAAGCTGTGAGTGAAGATAATGGCGATAATATTACAAGTAGTGAGTATGAAGATAATAGTATAGATAGTTACAATATTAATGATTATGCCGATAACAATTATAGTGTAGAGGAACACTCAATAGAAGAAGAAAGCACAATAGAAGAAAATATAAATGATACCAACAATATTGATAGTGCAGATTACAATGAAATTGAAAATGAAATAGACGGCGGTTGTGACGAGAGTGAAGATTTAGATATCAATCACATTGAAACAACTATCAACAATACTGAAGCTATAGGTAGTTGCATAAATGAAAACACTACAAATAGTGATAATGAAAATAATGATGATGAAAACAGGTATGACGAATACTGCGAAAGAGAATATAACGAGATAAAAGATAATGAGATAGAACAAGCAGAGGAAGTAACCGCTGAAGATGATTATATTGAGAGTAATAACATTATGTCGGAAACTGACAATGCTCAATCTGTTAGTATTAGAACAAGAAATGCAAAGGAGCGAATGAGTAGTAAAATGGATTACGAAAATACCGAATTTAAGAATAAAAAGCATAATGACGGCGGTCATAGCGGTTATCAAATGCAATCAATTGACGAAGTTTTGCACAACTCAATGATTCCATATAGTGAATTTGTTTTGCTTGATAGGGCTTTGCCGCGTGTTGAGGACGGGCTCAAACCTGTACAACGCAGAATATTGTACACAATGATTGAGCAAGGGTTGACACCAGATAAGCCATACCGCAAGTGTGCTAAAGTTGTTGGCGACTGCTTGGGTAAATACCACCCTCACGGCGACACATCTGTTTATGACGCAATGGTGCGTATGGCACAACCATACAATATGCGTGGTGTTCTTGTTCAAGGACACGGCAACTTTGGCTCAATCGACGGCGATAGTGCGGCAGCAATGAGGTATACTGAAGCGAAACTCGCGCCGCTTGCGCTAGAACTTTTGCGCGATATTGAGAAAGACACCGTCAATTGGAGTTTTAACTTTGACGATTCTTTAAAAGAACCAGATACGCTGCCGGGTAGATTTCCGAATTTATTGGTCAATGGCGCTATGGGTATTGCTGTTGGACTTGCGACAAATATTCCGTCACATAACCTAAACGAAGTTATCGACGGCGTTGTTGCGCTGATTGAACACCCAAACATCACGCTAAAAGATATGATGAAGATTATCAAGGGGCCTGATTTTCCAACGGGAGGAATTATTTCGACCGATGAACTTTATCAGGCGTACGAAACGGGGCGTGGCAAAATCACTGTTCGTGCTAAAACTGCATTTGAGGATGCGGGCGCAGGAAAAACCAATATTGTCATTAGCGAAATTCCGTATCAAAAGAACAAAGCATCATTGCTAGCAAAAATCGCGGACATTCGCGAAGATAAAAAAGGTGTGTTACTCGGCATCCAAGACATCAAGGATGAGTCGGATAGAAAAGGTATGCGTGCCGTCATTACCGTAAAGGCGGGGTATAATCCAACTGACATTTTGCATTTACTGTTCAAATATAGTGATTTGCAGTCAAGTTTTGGGATTAATATGGTTGCCATTGCAGACGGAAAGCCAAAGCAACTAAGTTTGATGCAGATTTTAAAGTATTACCTCAATTATCAAGTTGAAATTATTGTTAGGCGTACAAAGTTTGATTTGAATAATGCAAAAGAGCGCCTTCATATTTTGGAAGGCTTGCACATTGCAATTGTTAACATAGACGAGGTCGTGCAGATCATAAAGACAAGCAAGTCAACGACGGAAGCAAAACAACGCTTGCGCGAAAGGTTCTTGCTTTCCGAAAAGCAAGCGCAAGCAATCTTAGATATGCGACTTGCGCGCTTGACAAGCCTTGAAGTTTACAAGATTGAGCAAGAAATGGAGGAATTGCGTATTTTGATTCAAAAATTGACCGCTATTCTCAATTCTAAGAAATTGCAACTTGAAACGATAAAAGAGGAAATGCTAGAAATCAAACGTCGCCATAGTATGCCTAGAATGACAAAAATTGTCAAAGCATTCAATGAAATTGACGTCGATAGCATATTGGAAGCAAACAAAGTCGTTGAGGATACTTATGTCGCTTTGACGCAAAATGGCACCATTAAGAGAATGCAACCAAAACACTTTGAAACAACAATTAAGGAGTACAATCCACAAATAACTGAAAGCGAATTAAATTACAACATTATGAAAACAACAACTGACAAAGCGCTTGTTGCATTTACAAACAAAGGCAACGCAGTTAGAATTAATGTTGAAGATTTGAAAGAAGTTAAATGGCGCGATAAGGGCACAACCTTGCGTTCTATCTGCAAAGAGCTAGACGTCGACGAAAAATTTGTTTCAATGTTTGAGGTCGACGAAAAGAGCAAGGACGAATTATTGTTTGTCACAAAACTTGGTATGGCAAAACGAACAAATCTTTCAGAATATTCACTTTCAAAGCAATTATATTCGGCAATAAAACTCAAAGATGGTGATGCAGTTGTCAATGTATGCAAAGTTGTCAAAGGTGAAACACTTTTGATGATTACAAAGCAGGGGCTTGCGCTCAATTGCGATATTGGCGAAATTTCGCTAATTGGGAGAGTAAGTCTAGGTGTCAAAGCAATGACCTTGAATGAAGGTGACTACATTGTTTATGCTTCCAGTATTCCTATGATTGGCGAACTTGTTTTGGCGACAAAGAAAGGTTTTGGCAAGCGTTTCAATCTAGGCAATATTGAATTGTCAAAGAAAGGGCGAAAGGGCTCAAAAGTTTTCGTTATGCTTGATAATGACGAAATTATTTTTGCTGATGTGACTAACTCGACACCTATTTATGTTGTCAAATTTAGCGGGAATGATGATTTTGTCAAACGTGAGTTCAAAGAATTTTTCCCTGACAAAAAGCAGGGCAAGGGGAAAAGTTTGTCAGTAAACAAAAACGGCGACAGAATTAGTGCAGTTTATAAATTTAATTCCTAATATATCAATGAAATAATCAAATGAAAAATGGAGATAATATGGACGGAATATTGGAAAGTTACGACGTTGTTATAATTGGCGGGGGAATTGGCGGGATTATGACCGCATATAAATTGAGCAAATCAAATGGAAAACTGAAAATTTTGCTTTTAGAAAAAGGCAATGACTTAGCGGATAGAAAATGCCCGTTAATTACAGTAAATAAAGGAAAAGGGGGCTGCCTCAAATGCCCAAACTGCGCTATAATGAGCGGTATGGCGGGTGCAGGTGCATTCAGTGATGGAAAGTATGTTATTGGTACTGAGTATGGCGGCTGGTTGACTGATTTTCTTCCACAAGACACTGTGCTTTCTTATATTAAGCAAGCGGACGATGTTTTGGTCGAGTTTGGTGCGACTACAAAAGTTTTTCATCCAAACGATGAATTGAAGCGCGAATGTTTGCAATATGATTTACACTTAAAGCAAACAGACTTAAAGCATTTGGGCACTGACAACAACTATTTCACAATGCTCAAATTGATTGAGTATTTGAAAACAAAAATAACAATTTTGACGCGTGCAAAAGTTTTTGACGTTGACAAAAACACGAATACTGTTTTGTTTAACTACCAAAATACTGAAGTTTCAGTTGTGGGCAAACACATTGTATTCGCCGTCGGACGTGCAGGAAGTCAAGATTTTAGAGGTTGGTGCGACAAAAATGGTGTCGAATGCAACAATAATCAAGTTGACCTCGGTGTTCGCGTTGAATTACCGTCCATAATTTGGGAAAAATTTAGCAAGCAAATTTATGAACCTAAAGTATGGTATAGGACAAAAGCATATGGCGATGTTGTAAGGATGTTTTGCTTTAATGAACGCGGTCACGTTGTAATGGAAAACACCGACAGCGTTTTGACAATCAATGGGCATAGTTATGCTCAAGAGGACAAAAAGACAAAGAACAGTAACTTTGCGCTTTTGTCGACTAGTACGTTTACGCAACCGTTCAAAGCACCTATTGAATACGCTAGATATGTTGCGTCACTTGCAAACAAAATTAGTGGCGGTAGCGTACTTGTTCAAAGGTTTGGAGACTTGGTGAAAGGGCGCAGAACAACGCCAGAGCGATTGAAAGAATCAACGACAATTCCAACGCTTGACGCTGTTCCGGGTGACCTTGCGCTTTGTATGCCGAAAAGACAACTTGACAACATCGTCGAAACTATCTATGCGCTCGATAAGATTGCTCCGGGGACTGCAAATATGGATACATTGCTTTATGGCATTGAATGTAAGTATTATGCGACGCGCCCTGAAACAAACGATTTTGAAATCAACGGCTGCAAGCAAATTTATGCAATTGGCGATGGCGGTGGATTTACGCGCAGTCTCAGCCACGCAGCGGCACACGGCTTGTACATTGCGGATAAAATATTGAACACAAAATAGTGCATATCTTTAAATAGAGGTGTTAATGAATACAAAAATTAAAAATGCAACGCTATTCAATTTGGACGAAAATGAAATAAAATACGGACAAACAGTTTGTATTGAAAATGGAATTATAACATTTGTTGGCGATGATAACAATTTATTTTGCGTGCCGTTTCAAGCGGAACGCGAAATTGATTTTGAGGGAGACATCTTGCTTGCGGGTTTTGTAAACGCTCACGCACACAATGCAATGACGCTTTTTAGAGGGCTAAAGGATGATGTCGCTCTTGAAGAATGGTTGTTTGACAATATGCTTGTGATAGAAAAAGAACTAACATACGAGGATGTATATTGGGGTACAATTCTTGGGTTGCTAGAGGGTTTGCAGAACGGTATCACCACAAACCTAGATGCTTATTTCTTTAACGATGCTATTATACAAGCAAACGTTGATGTTGGAACACGCTTGGTGTGTGCTGTTGAAGCAACTGTTACTTCGTCCCATAATCGTAGGGAATACTTAACTAACGTATTAAAATCTTTGAGAACAAAATTTTCAAATGATAGAATAAACTACATTGGATACGCGCATTCGATATACGTGCTTGACGAAAAACAACTTGAAGACACTGTGCTTTTTGCAAATGACTTCAAACTTCCACTTCACATCCATCTTGCTGAAACATTGACTGAAGTGGGTGAATGTTTTGCAAAAAGAAATAGAACTCCAGTTCAATATCTTGAAGAAATTGGTTTTTTTGAGCGTCCGTGCTTGATTGCGCACGGTGTGCATATTGATAAAGATGATTATTTTATTTTGCAACAGCACGGCGTTTCGGTAGCGCATTGTCCCGCAAGCAACCTAAAGCTTGGTAGTGGTGTAGCACCTGTT
>CALDMJ010000213.1 GCA_937914725.1 uncultured Clostridia bacterium
TTGAAAACACAACGGTAACAAGAGTTCTTGAAACGCAAAATTCAGTCATATATACGATTAATTTTGATGATGGTACGTATCTTAATATTACAGGTTCGCATCCAATGCTAACTGAGCGTGGTTGGGTTTGCGCTGAAAGCACATTTGGAAATTCGCATAATGTGACGATTGAGTCGGTGGTACTAAAACTTGGGGATAAAGTAAAAACTGAAAGTGGTTGGAAAAAAGTTGTGTCAATCACTCAAAAATATAACAGTGAAACATTATACAACATATCAGTTGACAATAATCATAATTATTTTGCTAATGGGGTTCTCTTGCATAATAAAATAGCGGTATAATAGTAAATTCATATATAATAAAATTATTATGTCCTAAGAGGGGGGGCGGAGATAATACCAAAATGCAAAAATAAGATATAAAATTACAATATAGAAAAAAAGACACATCAATGGGCGCGAGGGAGGCGCAAAAGGTGTGCCTTTTTGTTTTGATTTTGGCGTGTTTTGTGGTATAATTGCTCGCAAGTGAAAATAAATGAGATTGAGAGCAATTATCGTTGATTTATTTTAGAGTTTGCAAACGCGGAACGTGCAATTTGTGCTTGCCAATGTTTGCGTTGCATAAATTATCGTATAAATTTAGTTAAAAAGGGAAAAATTATGAAGAAAATAGCGGTTTTGACAAGTGGCGGTGACGCGCCGGCGATGAATTCGTGTTTGTACACAATTTTTCAAACGTGTGCGGTCAACGGAATAGAACTTTATGGCGTTAGGCGCGGATATGCGGGGCTAATTGAGGGCGACATTTTTTTGATTGATAAGTTGTTTGTTTCAAACATCAACAACATCGGCGGCTCAGTTCTAGGAACATCGCGCTGCAAGGCGTTTGAAACGGCAGGCGGGCGCAAAATGGCACTCGAGAACTTGAACAAACTCGGCATTGATTGCTTGATTGCAATCGGCGGGGACGGAACATATGCGGGGCTTCGCGCATTTTTGGCGGACGGCGCAAAAGTTATCGGCTTGCCGGGCACGATTGACAATGACTTAGGGTACACGGAAAGAACAATCGGTTTTGACACGGCAGTCAACAATGCCGTCGACGCAATTGATATGATTCACCAAACAATGGCAACAAATCACCGCATTTCAATCATCGAAACAATGGGACGACATTGCGGAATGATTGCCTTGCACGCAGCAGTTGCTAGTAATGCGGACATCGTCGTCACGCGCGAGCGCAACAAAACATATGAGGAGTTGCGCGACCTTATTGAAGGGCAACTCAAAAACGGAAATGTCGCGCCGTGTGTTGTCGTAGCGGAAAAATTGATGAATGTCCACGACGTCGCTACGCGCCTTGAGGCGGAACTTGGCATTGAGAGTCGCGGCATCGTGCTTGGATACGTCCAACGCGGGGGCAGTCCAACAGTCGCCGACCGCATCTTGGCAATGCGCTACGGCGTCGAAGCAGTTCGCTGCGCAATGCAAGAAAGCTACGGCGTGGCGCTTGGATTAAATAAAAACATTATCACGCAAACAAATCTTATCGACATCCCTAGTTTTGAACCGCTTTTTGACGCG
>CALDMJ010000214.1 GCA_937914725.1 uncultured Clostridia bacterium
CCTTGCAAAAAATAAGCGTAAGTGGTTTTGCAAAATTTCTTAATGTGGAAGAAATTGTTTTGAACGACGGCTTGCGCGCTATTGAAAATTTTGCATTTTCAGGCTGCATCAACCTAAAACAAATAACAATTCCAAAATCCATTGAACACATTGCGGACGGCGTTTTCAAAGGTTGCACAAGCCTTGAAAAAATCATTGTTGAGAACAATCTCTATTATAGCGATATGGGTTGCAACTGCATTTTCGATAAATCTAACAATTCAGTTGTTGCAGGTTGCAAAAATTCCACAATTCCTGAAGGAGCAGAATCAATTGGCGCGAGCGCATTTTCGGGCATAACCGGACTTCAAGAGATACACATTCCAAAAACGATTACACACATCGGCAATTCCGCATTTTTTAATTGTACGGGGCTTTGCGATAAATCACTTAATTACTTTACATCAGTTGGGCACCTCAATCATCCGCTTTTAAGTGGCGCAATCATTTATTTCGACGGGCAAGAAATCGTTTTAAACGACATTTTACACTACGCAAACAGTTGCAACGGGTTAGTATTAGAGACAAAGGACGGAAACTTTTATTTTGCGGACAAACATTTAGATTTGGCTTGCATTCCGAAAGAAGAATTTGACAAAATGGCAACATCGCGCAATGAATTGAACCGCATCAAACTTGAAGAAATGTACAAACTTTATGAATGGAAAGATTATGACCATATTCCACACCACATTGTCATTGAAAAAATGCCGATTGCAGAAATTCCTAACTTTTACCTCAACAATAATCGCAAACATTGGCAATTTTTAATGAAACATATAAAATTAAAGAATGACATTGCGATTGACACAATTTTTACACTTGCACACACTCTTGGCGTTTTCAGCACAGATGGAAAAGAGAGCAAAGAGGCTACAGAATTTATTGTTACAAACTTATTAAGCGAATATCATATCGACGAGTTGCACACGATGGTGAGCAATTTTAATCGTGGCATCAAATATAATCCTGAATTTGCAAAGTTTTTTATGCAACACTTTTGCGGACTTGACTTTTTGCAGCACACCATTCCAGAAACTGAAGAACGCATTTCACTGGTTGGTGCTTGTTATAATAATTTCACAAACATTCAAAAGGCGTACCCAGAAAAAAAAGTGGTATCACGACATAGGAGCGAATGCTTGACACCTGAACTTGTTTTGAAAGTTCTCACACACAAAAAATACAAAAATGTTGATGAAAAGGCAAAGCCGCTTGCCGAAAAGGCGGGGCTTTACGGCTATACACAATATCAGTTCGACTTATTACAAGAGTGGTACTTAAAAGGACTTAAAGAAAAATGTGTGTTCCAGCCACTGAAAGACGGTGACTTCCCTATCACTTTTGAAGTGTTAGATAAGCGCGACCCTCTCGGCGCAGTCATTGGGACAATTACAAACTGCTGTCAAGTCGCAGGCGGCGTCGGTTCACACTGCGTCGAATACGGGATGAGTCAGCCAAACTCCGCATTCGTAGCTTTTCGCGCAGACTCGCGTATTATCGGGCAAGCGTGGGTTTGGTACGACGAAAAAAGCAAACAAATCACGCTTGACAATATTGAAGTTCCGCACACCGCGCTTGAGGATATTTACAACGGCATTGTCAGCGATAAAGAATTTGTGCTTTGCTTAAAGCGTTTGGCAACCGCATTAAAAGACGACTTCGACAAAAAGGGACACCCGATTAAAAATGTCACAGTTGGTTTGGGATACAATGACTTCAAAGACTTTTTGCTCAAAAACTTTGAAGAAATTGAAAAACCGCAATTATTGTCAAACTA
>CALDMJ010000215.1 GCA_937914725.1 uncultured Clostridia bacterium
GCGTTCGCCGAGCAAATTGAGGATATATCCGTCCTCAACCTTGCACCACCAGTGCGGGTCGTTGAGCGGTAAATCTTGTAATATTTGAGCGTCGGTCAAGTCGGAACTTCGCGTGACTTTCATTTCGTCTATGCGAATTGCGGGTGTTTCATCATCACTTGAAGAATTGAACACTTCACACATAAATGTATTGTTTCTAATTTCGGGCATAATTATTGCACCGCGCGTGCCTTTGGGTATACCTTCTTTCTCATATTTATCAGTAATAATTTCAATTGAATCAAGGTATTTCACAGTATTATCTCCATACAGTGTATAGTATAGCACATTTTTTGCAAAAAGTTGTTTTTTTATTTGTCGGCGCATAAATATAGAGTATGGACAAGATATGGCTAGTAATAATGGTGCTGTCGTTGTGCTTTTTGCTTGTGGGCGACCCTGAAAAAGCACTCACAACAATGATTGGCGCAAGCGGCGCGGCAGTGAATTTATCAATCAAACTGCTAGCGGTATACGCGGTGTGGTTGGGGTTGATTGAAATTGTAAAAGAGACAAAACTTTCCGAAAAAATATCGTCATTGCTTTCGCCGCTCATCGATTTGTTGTTTGGAAAAATTGAAAACCGTGCCAAAGAGTATGTCGCAATGAATATGTCGTTCAATATGCTAGGCGTCGGCAACGCCGCGACGCCGACGGGCATCAAGGCGTTTCAAGAACTTAGTGACGGTAGCGAAAAGATAACCGCAGCAATGGTTATGCTGCTTGTCATCAACGCGACAAGCATTCAACTGCTACCCACAACAATTATCGGGATGCGCGTCACGGCGGGGTCGGCAAATGCGTCCGACATTATCGTGCCAAGCCTCATTGCGACGGTTGCGTCCACAGTTGTCGGCGTCGTGCTTGTCAAAATGTATTATGCACTCAAGCGCAAAAGCGGCGGCAGCGGGGTGAGTGGTAACACCTTGCCAAGTCGTGAACAAGCAATGACTCAGTGTGGTGTGTGCAAAAAATTTGCGCGCAAAACGAAAAAAACAAATCAAAATATACCTTGCAATACGTCTTGCAGCAATGATATAGCCACACGCGACAAAAGTGGCAGCGTCGTGCGCCAAAACAAAACTAACCAAACGCGCGGAGGTGAACAATGCCGTTGTCCGCACTAATTATTCCGCTATTGATTGTGGGCTTGCTTGTCTATGGCGTTGCAAAACGCGTTAACTGTTACGACTGCTTTGTGCGCGGTGCAAAAGGCAGCGTCGAATTGATTGTATCAATCTTTCCGTACCTCGTCGCAATTTTTGTCGCGGTAGAACTTATGAAAGCCAGCGGACTAACAGCGCTCTTGTCAATCGTGATGAGCCCTATTTTTTCGCTGCTGCAAATTCCGCCCGAACTTTCGGAACTCATACTAATTCGCCCATTCAGTGGCAGCGGCAGCCTCGCGATTTTGGAAAACATATACAATGAGTACGGCGCGGACTCATACATCGCGCGCTGTGCCAGCACAATAATCGGTTGCAGTGACTCCGTCTTTTATATCGCAACAATCTACCTTTCGCAAACGAAAGTTAAAAAACTTGGTGTCGCCATACCAATCGCGTTACTCGCTACACTTATCGGCGTCATCCTCTCGTGTCTCTTTTGTAAATTAATGTGATACCTACTTGACTAAAATTTAACTGCGGAATGATTGAAAAATCGAAAGCGTTAAAAAAACACTATAGAACTACAAACAAGAACTGCAACTAAAAAAAACACAAAAAGAATTTTAAAATTCGTTAATTTCATATCAAATTCCACTATGGAATTTACTTTGAGAATTAACGGGGATGAACTATCCGTGTAGAAAACGGAATATTTTGTAAAAGTACTTGACAATTTTTTTGTTATGGTATAAAATATAAAAGTAATTCGGTAGTTAGTGTTTGAAAATTGCAATGCAAGCGCCATAACAGAGTTTTAAATTGCCGAATGCTTTATATGCGTCCTTAGCTCAGCTGGATAGAGCGTTGGTCTACGGAACCAAAGGTCAGGAGTTCGAATCTCTTAGGACGCACCAGCCAAAAACATAGTAAACAAGCCACTTTTGACAAGTGGCTTGTTTTGTTTTTCTGACCCATTTTTATTTTAGACCAACGGTCAGTTTGTTTTACTGACTATATCATCGGGGCAAAGTAGTAGTTGCGCGTACTCTATATTTTGCTTGTGCTTGACGGCAAAACGCGCAAAACTTGTTGTATAGTTGTCAAACTCAAGTTGTTCGCGAGTTGTTAAGTATTCGCGCACTTGTTGCTTGTTATCTGTTTGCCTATTTTAATTTAAGAAGTAAGACATAGAAAAACGGGGAAAATGTAAAAGTAAATTATTTTACTTGTAAATTTTACGAGTAATCTAAAGTAGACTTTAGATTACTCGGGATTTTGTATTTTTGTAGTATAGAAAATGAGGAATTAACAAAAAAAATTGATAATGGATTGAGTCTATTTGTGTGCTAAAATTTGGCGCACATCCCCAAAATATGCATAAATTGCCTTTGCGACCGTCCAAAAATATGCACGAAACAGCGTTTTGACCGTCCGAAAATATGCAAAAAACAACAAAAATACCGTCCAAAAATATGCAAACGCTTGATTTTGCTTGATTTTTATGCTACAATTATACCTAATTGAGGTGAAGAGTGTTAAAAAGAAAGATTATAGATGAATTGTTAGTTTGGAAAAATACAAAAAAGCAAGAGTGTTTACTCGTTAAGGGGGCGCGACAAGTTGGGAAAACATATATCATAAAGCAATTTGGACAAGAGTATTACAAAAATTTTATATACATCAACTTCTTTGAAAATCCTAATTTCAAAAATATATTTGAGGGGAGTTTGCAAGCGGAAGAAATTTATAAAAAAATGTCCATTTATGTTCCAGATTTTAATCTTATTCCTAATGAAACCCTTATATTTTTAGATGAAATACAAGAATGTCCCAACGCACGTACTGCGCTAAAATTTCTTGCAATTGATGATAGATGTGACATAATCGCATCGGGGTCATTGCTTGGCATCAGTTACAAATCAATAGCCTCAATTCCTGTTGGTTATGAAAGGCAAATAACACTGTATCCGCTTGATTTTGAGGAGTTTCTTTGGGCAACGGGCACAAGTGCGGATGCTATTGCGTATATCAAAACTTTTTTTGATGAGCGCAAGCGCGTAGATGATGGTATAAATCAAGAGATGTTTAGAAAATTGCGCGAGTACATTGTTGTAGGCGGAATGCCTGACGTTGTCAATACATTTGTGGCAACAAAAAATTTTGTAGAAGTACAAAAAATGCAAGAAAAAATCCTCGCCGATTATGATGACGACATTTCAAAGTACGCCGAAATGGCAGATAAACCCAAGATAAGAAAATGTTATAGTTCAATTCCGCGTCAACTAGCAAAAGAGAACAAAAAATTTCAGTATTCCGTTGTGGAAAAGGGTTCAACTTCGCGAAAATTTGGAGAAAGCATACAGTGGCTTGTCGACGC
>CALDMJ010000216.1 GCA_937914725.1 uncultured Clostridia bacterium
CCCTCAGTTGAAAGCGGACGCGACAGAGTGCCATTTGAAACAAGAATTTCATCCGTTTGCCCATCGACAATATCAAATCCTGTCACCAAAAAGTCTACAACGTGCAATTTATTTACTATTCTTGATTTTGTTTTAACGCCATTGATTGTGCGTTCGACAACAAGTTCTACGTTAAAAGTCTTTCCTTTTTCAAACGCGGCGTTTGCAAGAATGACATATTTGATTGTTTGTCTTTCGCCCGAAATAATTGTGTTTCCAGTTTTCACGAGCGAAACGCCTGCGACAATTGCACCGCTTGCATCCGTTATTTTGCTTGAAATGCCCGATGTTTCGTTGACAGCGCTATCGGTAACAACGGTAAATTCGTTGTTCACTTGATGTGCAACATAATATTCGTGCGCAACACTCTTATATGTTCTGCCATTTGTCAAGTCAAATGTTAAATATGGCGCTTGCAAAGCGGTCAATTCGATTGTTTTTGTGATATAAGGCGCACTCTCCCCCTCTTTGAATGCTGAAATCGTGATTGTGAACACTTGTCCCGTTGTGATAGAGGAGCCTGTAACGGTGCGCAAGAAAATTCTACCATCAAAGGCATACTCAAAGTTGCCGTCCTCTTTCAAGCGTTTTGTAGATTGACGTTTGACACTGATACCATTTGTGATGATTTGAGTATTTTCAACTCTTGTATCATAGTTATTTGCGTCGATATTGTAGTAAACTTGCTCAAAAGTGATTATGTCATTTTGAACAGTGCTACTTGTGATTTCAAGTCTATCGAATGTACTATAGTCGGGATATAAATTTACAACAAGCAATCCATATTGCCCTGGGATGATTTTGGTCGAAACTTCTTCCCCAGCGCCCGTCAAGTTTGCGTCAAAATCGGCGCCGTCGTTGTAGTGATTTACCAAAATATTCGAAAGAGATTGCGGAACAAGCGTCAAAGTGAACGATTTTGTTGCTTTTGTTCCATTTGCATATGTCACACCAAATTCGATTGTAAATGCTTCTCTTTGCAAAATTGCAAGGGCCCCATCTACATTTGTGCTTGGTGCAATTTCGAATGTTAATGTCTTTGTGTTTTGCGTTTCGTCAAATTGGGCTTGCAAAATCTCCATTGCAAACTTTGTATTTTGGGAAATTCCTTTGTTCATAACGCCTTGTGAGAGATCATATTCTTCACACTCTTTGACGTTGCCATCATTGTCTAGTTTGCTACCATTGTAGATTTTGACAAAGTCGATGATGTCATTTTTTTGGTCAGTTGTCAATGTGACGTCATAATTTAGTGTTGTGTCAGGCATTATTTCTTCACTTGCGCTTTGCAAATTGAAATTGCTTAAACCCTCGTAAATTATCAAGTCGAAGTCATAGTATATGTCAGACAAAACAACTTTTGTTTCCACAATTTCGGTGCCGCTGGAGAATTGCGCTGCGATATATGGATATATTCTTGCGCTTGTTGTGATGGCTGAAAGTGCGGTCATAATTTGACTTGCATCATATCTCACAAAAAACGACTTGTCATTATTTACTTCAAATCTATCAAATGTGACGATGTTTGCTTCGTCGAATGAGAACAAGTATCCACCGCTAGCAAGTGCTGCAAACTGACTTTCAACATCGTTGTTTGTTTCGACATTGTAGTTTGAAATCTTAAAATCGAAGGTTCCGTCAAGCGCGACTTTCAGTTCTTTATAAGTTTGGTTGTTTTCAACGCGCTTATTGATGTTGTCGACATCAATGCTTGTGATGCCATAAACGACAAACACTTCGACGTCACAGAACACGCTTTCGTCAAGGTCACTGGCAAAGCGTAACACTGCGCGCCCTTGCCCGAGCGTTGTCATTGAAGCCCCTTCAACTTTCAGGACGTTTTGTCCCTCAATTACCTTGACAATGACATTTTTGTTGCGGCTAGTGTTTGGCGAAACGACGATTGAGAACATATCTTTTAGATAGTAAACATTATTCGCTTCTGTGGCGTTTGCACCAGTATTGTAGAACAAAATCAACTGCGTGTCACTGTTCTTGTAATATCTGTTGCCATCACCCATACGGCCGCGGTTTGCCTTGTTAAGTTCGCCGAGGACTCTTGCTTGCAAACTTGTTGGGCTTTGTGTAAGCAAAAGTTCCCCGCGGGCACTTTCTTCGGCAGCGTCGATTTTGATAATCTTCTTACCAAAGTTGATGCCTGATTTCGTTGTGAAATCACTAGCATTTTCACTGTACATTGTTTGATTTGTCGTTGTAAAATCTCCAACATATGAAAGTGAATAGCAACTAGAGATTGCGCCGTTGTTTGAATCAACAAATATGTGCTGGATGTCTGTATTCAATTGGACATTTGCAAAACTTTTAGCAATTGTGCCGTCATTTCTACCTGCAAATGCGCCAAATTGGCTAATGTTGCTAGCTGAAATAGCGAAATCGGCATTTTCGTTGTTATTCTTCCTTTGCGCTGAATAGGAATTGATGAAACTATACTTGATTGTTCCTTCAGCGTTCGCACCGACGACGCCGCCGTAGTTAGCAAACATTGAATCGTCGTAGTTTTCAAAGTGCACCTTATCGTCGCAAATCTCGACGATGCCGAATGTAATTGTTCCCGCAACTGCGCTTGACGCAAGTCTTGCGTTTTCGCCGACGATACCGCCCGCGAATTTGTTCGCTTTGATAAAGCCTGTGAATCTAACACTAACTATGCTGCCGTAGTTGACTGCACTAATTCCGCCGACATATTGTGGGCTTGTAATCGTTGCTTTTGAATAAGCACCCGTAATTGATGCGAAGTTTACGGCGCTAATTCCGCCGATAATCGCGTTTTGCGTATGGTTTTCAAAGTAGATGCTTGAGTTTACAGTTTCGTCGTTATAGTCGACATTGTAGTTTGTCTCACCGCTTGATGGAGTTAAGAGGTCGCCGACAAACACAAATTGCCCGACAATGTTCTTGTGGTTTTCGCCGCATACGCCGCCAACTCTTACATTTGCAGTTGCTGCATCGTCAACAATAATGCCGTATGCACCGTATGTTATACTGCCCGAATTTTCGATAATTCCGTAGTTTGCACCTGAAATACCGCCGACAAGTGCAGTGCCTAATGTACTTTGCGTGTCATTCTTTGTTGCTTTGACAACAAGGTTGCCGTTAAATCTAACCTTTACATTACTAATTGTTCCGTAGTTCACGCCCGCAACAAAACCAAGATGCGAAACTTCGTTTGCGCCGAGCGAGGCATCAAAATTACTTGCCGTGACAGAAATTGTCAAATCTTTAATTGTAGCACCCTCAAGGACTCCTTTGTCTTTCGTTCCAAGGCAAGCAAATAGCCCATAATAGCCATCCGCCGCCCCTTTGATGTTGAACTTGAGGTTGTTAATTCCATTAATAATTGTTTTCCCGTCGTTTATAATGTATTTCCCGCTCAAACTGCCTGTGAAAGGATTTTCCACACTGCCGATTGGCGTGAAGTTGTCGATTGCTGAAAGGTCAATGCTTTGCGCAAGCACGTATGCTTTGTCCATTGCTTGCGAGATGTTTAGCAAATCGACATAACTTTCAATTTCGTACGGATTTTCGACCGAACCATCTGCAACGCGTACGAGAATAACGCGTTTTTTCGTAATTTGGTCGTAATTTATCGTTTCGGACTTAATATTGTCGGCTGGAATGACCCAAACAACTGCGTATCCACCAAGTCCGCTCTTTGGCGTGATGAGTCCGCTTTCTGTGACGTCGATTAGCGTCGACTCGCTGCGACTATAGTTTGCCTCGTCCGTAAACCAATTTTCACCGCCGCCTGTTTTTGTAATGTCAAATGCGTGGTAAATGAGCGTCCTATTTGCCGCATCGACAGGCATAGCGGTTGCCCTGATTTGGTAACTATCGCGGCTTGCAGCGCCTGAAATTGCCGTACCCTTCAAATATACGCCGCGCGAGGTGTTGTAATCTTCAAGCAAAATGCTTTCGACAGTTTTTGCGCGCTTGATTGTGACCAAGCACTCTACTGTGAACGTGCGTGAATACTCCGTAACGGACGCGACAAGCGTAACGGTTCGCGAGTCGCCATCAGCGAGATTTAATTTACCTGTGACGCGAACGCTACCATTCTCCAAAACTTCAATTATATCTTTATATTGCGTTTCCTTTATTGACCAAACAATATCTTGCTTGTTAATTGTCGCATTTGAAGGAACAATGTTTGCACTGATTGTTGTTTGCGATTTGCCAATTTCGGAAATCCCAAGTGTGTTGATGTCAGTCAAAATGACTGTACTTGATGAAAGCGAAACGCTTTCAATCGGGATGATTGAAGAGAATAAAATTTCTTTTGTCATTTCATCGGTTTCAGTCATATTGCCTGTTTCGGCATCATATGTAAGCCCGATAACTGTGACAACAACCTTGAAACTCTTGACGACTGTTTGCGTTGTCAAAAAGCCATCTTTTGAAATGCTAACAAGTCCAGCGCTTGCGCCGTTGACTTCAGTGACCTCATATTTCACACTCTTAGTCTTGGACATAGCGGGATAATTTGCAACACCGATTTTTACATTGCGTCCCGCGACAATAACTGCGGATTCGACAGTCTGCCCGATTGTTGTGCCATTGTTTGAAGTGTAGTCAATCATCTTTCTTTCGATGACTTGCGCGTCGTCTTTTGGCGAGGCAAGGGTTGTGACAAAATCTTCAAACGGAGCAACTACTTCTACCGCTGTTCGCCCATATGTATTGCCGTTTGAAACGTATGAAAGCGTTGCATAACCCGTCTTTAGTGCGTAAATGCGATGTGTTTGAGTTTCTTCATCATAGGCGACTTGGACAACTTCGGGGTTGTTTGATATAACTTCGACAGTAGATTTTCTTGCACCCGCTGGCTCGACTGTAAAACTTAGTTCGGTATTTGTCCCCCAGCCATATGATTCACTGTACCAAAGCGTAACTGATTGCGCAGCGGTGACGTTTTCGACTGCGGTCAAGCAGTTTACTTTGACTATAAGTGGGTCGCAAAGAGATTCACCGACTGGCGCAATTTCAAAAGTAAATGTTTCATTTGCAAGCGTGCCATCGTGGCTAATAAACATTCTTGTTCCGCTTTCAATTTCGCCCTCCGCATTACCAACTGCGCCACCAAGAGAATCGACAATACTCAAGTGGTTTTTAATTTCCTCGCCGATTATCATTTTGTATTTTGCGTTGCTAGCACTATTGGGCTTGAGCGTAACGATAAACTCCGTGCCGCGATTCATACTTGTTCGACTTGCGTTGTAGACTGTGATTTCGTCATTTTCGGCGCTAGTGACTATTTCGGTGACTGCGTCAATTATCGTGAAATCGACTTTATGACTTGCAACAACCATATTTTCATAATCACTATAGTACACCTCAAACACAACGCTTGTGTCGCCCGTGTCGATTGGGCTGAGAACCACTTGCGTGTTTGTGCGCGCAGATTCTTTTTCAGTCAAAAAACGCGTATCATTCGAAACAACTCTTATCGCAAGCATTTCTTTGACTGTGTCAATATTATAATCAAATGACACGGCAAACAACGCCTTTGTTGGGTCATTTTTCACCCACTGCATAGTGTCTTCCAAAGATTGATTGCCCTCATTGAAAGCGCCATAAAAAGCGATTTGCTCAGCGTTCACATTTGGCAAAACCGCAACGTCCACTTCCGCAAAAACTTCTGCACTTTCTTTGAACTTTGGAGAAACGCGAACGCGGATAGTTTCGGTCGTAGCTTCCGTAACAGACAAGTTACCATCGCTATCAATGCTTGCGCCTGCAACATCTTCCGCGAGACTAAATTCGACATCGCGAACATTTGCATCGCTCGGCGTGAACACGAGTTTTGTCACATCAATCTTTGTCGGTGCGCCGCCAATGACAACCGCTGGTTCGTAATCCTTTTCAAAACTCAAAGCGGATACCTTGCGCACAATGCTGACTTTGACAGTCAACTTCTTGCCGCCCTCTTTTGAGTTTATGTAAAGCTCTACATTACCTGGTTTTTTTGCGATAATTTCCGCCGTTGTTGTGTCACCGTCAAGTTTTGTGCTTTTCACGTACAACTTTGACGTATCACTTGAAGTGAACATCGCTTCTTTAGAAATCTTTTCGCCGACTCCTGAAATCCTAACCTTGACCTCAGCCGTATTGGGGTCAAGCTCTCCTTCGGGGGTATTGACCTCAACATTTTCAGTGAGTTGAATTTCAATATTTGAATCAGTTATCAATTCCATTTTCATTTTTTGATACGGACTTCCGCAAGCAGATAGCGTGCAAGCGACGCCTATCAAAAATGTTATCAATAACGCATATAATTTCTTCATAAGTTCTCCAAACTCAATAACAATTTTCGCTTTGTTATAGTTTTTTCATTATTTTTTTTATTATGCAATAAGGGTCAGCATTTGCGCCGATTTCAACCTATTCATACTATGGTTTTATTATACCAATTTTGCGGCATTCAAGTCAAACAAATTGAGGGCTTTCCAGCAAAAAAAAGGTACATAGTCAATTAACTATGTACCAAATAACATATAGTGCCACAGACTAAACCTGCAGCAGCGGGCTTTCCCGCAAAAAAAGCACATAACCAATTAACTATGTATCCAAATTGTATAGTGCCACAGTACAAACCTGCAGCAGCGGGCTTTGCCACTGCTGCAACGCATAAAAAGAACGGCAATTTGCCGTTCTCATAGTTTTTTTATCTATATTTACAGTAACTGTAGCAATGCACTATCGCGCTATCATTTTGTTGCGTCCCTCATAATCCCTTTCCAAGTTTCAGGAGCACTGTTCCAGCAAGCGTCCGTTTGTGAACTCAAGTTTGAAACATTTGCATTGACAAACTTAATTGTAACTTTGACCGTAACCGACTTGTTTGCGTATTGATTTGCTATAGCCGATTCAGCAGTGACAGCATATTGCTTAAACAACACAGCAGTGCTTGTTGAACCACCGCTCTTCTTGGTAAGTACATTGTTATAATAATAATATTTAGTAGTAGCAGTTTTCCCTGTGTCGTTAATTTCTTCCTTAATATTGCCTACAGTCCAAAAACTCTCTCTCAATGTTGGCGTCGCAACCATTTCTATAGGATAAGTTGTGTCCTCTTGGTGTTCTTCATAGATTTCTATCTTGAAGCAAACAAAAACATCCCCTTCGCCGTTGTTGCGAACAGTAAGTCCCCTCTCAATCTTGTCGCCCATATTGTAATCTTTGACTTCATCACTGAATTTGCGAACAGTTTCACCATATGTCATACCCTCGTCAATGTCGACAGTGATTTCTTTTTCATCGCTGCTATTTAAAAGCATAGGAACAACAACTGCTGCGCCGACCGCGATTGCCGCGATAAGCACAACCAAAACAAGTGAAAATACAAGTTTTTTGACAGTTCTTTTCTTTTTAGGGTCTTGACCGCCTTTTTTGCCTTGCATCGCGCTCTGAAGTTCGGCTTGCTTCGCTTCCTCAGTCGAAACATCCGTGCTTGGTGCAGCCTTCGGCGCTTTAGGTGCGGCTGCAGCGGCGTTATCTGCCGTTGTTGGTGCTTTCTTTGTTGCTGGTGCTTTTTTAGGGGCAGCAGGTTTTGATGTAGCGGTTGTTGATGCCGCTTTCGGCGCGCTCGCCTTTGGTGCGGCGGGTTTGGTTGGTTTGATTGGTTCGTCTTCCACGATTTTTCCTCCTACTAACTTTACTTTCTTTATTTTATACTTTTTTTAAATTCAAAGCAAGCGTTTTGACGCACTTTTTGCATATTTTTGTCGATTTGCGGCATATTTCGTTATGGCAGGGCTGAAATCCATTCTTGTGGTGCGCCGACAAAGTTTGCCGAAATCATACTTTTGGTCGCTTGCATAACATCGACATTGACGCTAACATTAAGTCCGTTTTCATACACTGTTTCGTCATTTGTCGGGTCGACATCAAAACTTTCAATCAGTTTTACCGTTTGCCCTACGGCAAAAACGCCTTTATAGTAGAAGTAATTGCCCGACTGTAAAAATTTGCTTGAGTCGTAGTTGACGCTCAATGCGGCGTTGTCGGTAATGCTAAAGCGCAGGTAGCAATCAATCAAATTTGTCGTGTTTTTGCCCAATTTATCCCGCGCATTAATGACGCTGACGCTCTCATCAATTTGTCCACCCGTGTAGTTTGTGAGGTTTGCAAACAACGGCAAATCATTGACAAACTCGAAGTTTGCTTCGCCAACGGTGATTGTTCCTTGCACTTGTGTGTTGCTGCTATAGTACGAAAAACTTGGTAATGTGGCGTATAAAACCATTACTGCAAGTATTGCAACGCTAAGTAGTGCTATTATCAAATTTCCTATTTTTTCACTCATATCACACCTTTTCACATTAGTGTGTTACAAAATGAAAAAAATATGCAAAAAGACTGCGAATGCAGTCTTTTTGTTGTTAGATTATCATTTTTTTGTAGTATTGTTGTCGTTTTTTGTAGGTATGTTGTCATTTTTTGCATTTTGGGCTTCATTATTCGCATTCACGTCGACATTGCTTACATTTGAATTTTCTTGCAGCATTGCTTGCAATGATTGCTCCTCTTCAGGGGTGAGTTTTTCAAATGCTGCTTTGCTGAGGCAAATCTTCAGCTTGCCGCCTTTGTTATCTTGAACGCCTACTTGCAAGTCCTTAGTGGAATTATCATTGACAACTTTGCTATTTGTTTCTACAACATTGCCGTTTGGCGTTGCGGCGGCTTTCTTTCCCTTATTATTTTTGATTATCATTGCAATAAGATACCACAGGCATATGATTGCGATAATGCTGAATATGACGACAAATAAGTTGTTTTTGATGAACAAGAACAAAATCCCAACAACGGGTATTGCTAGATGCACTTTGCCGATAATTTGCGACTGCGGCACTCTTTCGTTAGAACCCTCGCCGTTTGCGTCACCGTGCGTGATAAATATTAGTTTGCCTGTTTCTTCGTCAGTTTTTATTTCAATGACGCGGTGCGTAACCGAAATTTCGTCGGCGTCCGTTCCCCCGTCCGCGCTAGGCCAAAACATAACAACGTCACCAACTTTGATTTTTTCGGGAGCAATTGACTTGACAAGCACGAGGCTGCCGGGGTTGATTGTTGGTTTCATACTAGGCGTTAAGACTACCGCAGGGCGAAAGCCGATTGCAAACAATATGACACATACTAATAATAGCCCGATGAGCAAAATTGACAGCGCCCAATAAAAGTAATCGCGGACACGCATTTTCTTGTCACTAACGTTGTTTTTGTCTTTAGAATCCATAAAAATATCTTCCTTGTTGGTTATTTTAACATTATTTTGTGCATTTTCAAAACATTTTAACCCAAAATTTTAATTTTTACCGCCAAAACATAAAGGTTAATTTATTTATTGCTGACGCGGTCAAAATGCTTATGTACCCCATAATATGGCGGGTTGCCCTTCTGGGAGATTTCTCCGCGTTGGTCGAAATGACAATAGAGATGAGTACCTTACCATAAAAATAAGGTTAACATTTATATAGTTGACATTTGGCGCGTATTTTGTTATAATGGGGCGTTGAAAAAAAGAGGTAATTTAGAATGAAAAATGAAAAAGATTATGTTGTAAGGACGAGGTTCGCGCCAAGCCCTACGGGATATATGCACATCGGCAATTTACGCACGGCTGTTTACTGCTATGCTATCGCTCGCAAAAATAAAGGCAAATTCGTTTTACGCATAGAGGACACTGACCGCAACCGCTATGTTGCGGATGCCGAGCAGGTCATTTACGACACGCTAAAGGTTTGCGGGCTTGATTATGATGAGGGTCCGCTTTGCCCTGGCAAATACGGTCCATATAAGCAAAGCGAGAGAAAGGAACAAAACCTATATATCGAATATGCAAAGAAGCTCATCGAGAGCGGTGACGCGTACTACTGCTTTTGTGGGCACGAGGAGCAGCACGACGAATGCGAAGACTGCGAACAAACGTTTGGTAAGTACGACAGGCGTTGCTTAAAATTAAGCCGTGAGGAGATTGAGGCTAATCTTGCTGCGGGCAAACCGTATGTCATTCGCCAAAAAATCCCTGAAGGCAAGACAAGTTTTGTCGATGCAATTTACGGAACAATTGAGGTTGACAACAGCGAACTTGAGGATATGATTTTGATTAAGTCCGACGGCTACCCTACTTATAACTTTGCAAACATCATTGACGACCATTTGATGAACATCACTCACGTTGTGCGCGGGTGCGAATATTTGTCGTCGACGCCAAAGTACACACTACTCTACAAGGCGTTTGGCTGGCAAGAGCCGATTTACATCCACTGCCCACACATTACAGATGAAGAACACAAAAAACTTTCAAAACGACTTGGGCACGCGAGCGTGAACAACCTACTTCAAAGCGGCTTTTTGCCGGAAGCAATTGTCAACTACATTTCAATGCTTGGCTGGTATCCTGAAAATGGTGTCGAAAAGTTTTCGCTTGCTGAATTTGTCGAAAACTTTGACTATCGCAGGGTCAACAAATCAAACGCAGTGTTTGACCTAGCAAAATTTAAGTGGCTGAACGGAGAGTATTACAAAACAATGGACTTTGAAACATTTGCAAAGTTCATTGAACCGCAACTGCAAAAGCGCTTTGGCGAAAACGTCAATCACGCGGAACTTGCGGACTTGCTGCAAAAGCGCATTGAATGCTTTGACGACATTGACACGGTGCTTGACTTTGTAAATGAATTGCCAAAGTATGAAAATGACATCTTTGCAAACCAAAAACTAAAGGTGGATGCCCCACTTGCGCGCAAAGTTTTGGAAGAAATTACGCCGATTTTGGAGAATACGGAAGATTTTTCAAAAGAAAATGTGACAAACGTCATCAAGGCGTTTATTGAAGAAAAGGGTTACAAAAACGGGCAAGTTTTGTGGCCATTGCGCGCGGCACTTTCGGGCAAAATGTCCAGTGCGGGCGGCGCTTATGAACTATTTAATGTCTTTCCAAAAGCCGAGTCTATGCGCCGCTTGAAGGTCGCAATTGACGCACTACGATAAGTGAAAGACAACGCGGGCGACGACGTGCGTGGCAGCCTGCGATATAGGACGGTGTTTACCGTCTTTTTTTAGACAAAACATTGTCCATTTCGTCTCAACACAATTGCAGTTTCTATACTACAATTGCGGGTTATGTACTCAATATTATTGCAATTTGCATACTAACAAAAAAGAGCAAACAGCGGGGGCGCGCTGTTTGCCTTTTTGTTGTTAGAATAGACTTTATTCCATTTATGTTTATGAAAACATATACTATCAATATATAGATTATCGTTAATTCACTTTTTAGGACACTTGGGCGACATGTTGATAGATTATGTTTCATATGTTGGAATGGCTGTTTTAGAGCCAACTTTTTCAAATGGTTTCGCTCCATCCCAGTTATCTGTATGTACTACTGCCGAATCATCATATTCAGTAGTATTTGAATAAACCTGAGATACAACCCATACTTTATCATCTGTTATTCTCCTTTTAGTGGCAAAATCAACCCACTTATCATCAAAATCGCCTAAGTACTGTTTGCACTTCGTATCTCCCTTGTCATTTCCGTCCAAAATCGATGTGCGAAAATTGCTTATTTGGTGAACGAAATTCCATTTATCCCACGCCCAGGATATAGAACCACCTATTATCCCTCCAGTTTGCCATTCAGATAGTATGTCGGTGCCTTTAAAGGGGTCATCGATACTACCTTTTTCGTTTGTAGTAACGTAATAATAGAATTTTACTTCGGTTCTGTCAATATATCCTATATTATTCCCTTGTCTCCATTCTGCATAATAATTCCAACCTACCCTCCACCCAAATGTGCCCGTTACTTCCGAAGTACTCACAGTAAGGTTTAAAGTAGGAGACAAGCGTTGACGCTTTGCGACATCGTTCGGGCCTGCGTAAACAACATACTCTTGTGTACCCAATGTTTCTTTTGCAGCGTTAGACGGCAAAACAATATAGTCTTTAATAGTTTTCCCACTTTTAAATGACAAAGCCCCAAATCTATTTTTAAGCGAAGTTTCATCCAATCGAATAAACAAGTACATATCCCATTTTTCATTACTCTTAGTTTGTGTTGCTCTTGAGTAGGTCCCGAGTACAAATTCATCTGGCCAGTTACTAGGAGAAACTGTGGAGAAAAGTAGTTCCTTTCTATTCGAATTACTTACCATATTATCCGATGAACTTATGACTACTTCTTTAGTCGTGTGATCTTTTGCCACTGAGCGATATTGGACAAAATTCAAAGCTACGTCGCTACCGTCAAGTATAGGATTGATTCTCCCGCCTGTCACAAGCCCCTTAAAAGTATTGCTTGTACGCAAAACGTCGAATGAAGTATTCTTATTCCAATTCGAGTACGCAACAGTATATTTGCAGTCGGATGCACGAGATTGCAAACTACTTTGGTTATTTGACCTATAGCACGTCGCTTCATTGACATAGAATTCGGCACTTTCTTTGTAGGTATACCCGCCGATAGTTGGCGTATTTGTTGTTTTTACCTTGCAGTAATATGCCCCCGGAGCAAATGTTGTGCCTGTCGTGTTGGACATCAAACGACTGAAATCGGCATTGAGTTGTGCTTGTATGTCGGTAACAGTGCCTGTGTATGTTTTGCCTGTTGAAATGCCCGTCGCGGCATTGATAAGTTCAAGTTCAAATTCAAACGAACCTGCGCTTAGTGTACTTGATTCAAATTTGACACCGTCAGGGTCAGTGAGTTTTCCGACCTCGATTTTGAGTGTAACTTCATTTGTGCTTGAAACTTTAATTGTAGCGGTTTTTATACCTGGTACAAACGGAATGAACACGCTTTCGGTTTCATAATCATCCGAATCAAAAATGTAGTCGTTGTCAGAACTAATGCAGACGAGTGCGGTATATGTACCAGAGTTTTTCACGCCGCTGAATGTGACAGTCGAGCGATATCTCACATCTTTATAAGAGAGTCCTACGCTTCCAGACTTTTCTCTTCTACTTTCTCTTTCAATTGAGTAGTACATACGGCTCGAATCATATAACCTTTGGACAACTGAGTCACTTCTATAACTTACATTGAGGCACTCAATTTCCGACTCACTATCGTTTAACACAAGTTCCGCATACTGAGGCTTGAACAATTTGTACTTGACATCAAATGTCCTACTATACGAACTTTCGTCAAATTCGACGATGTCACTGCTGACCAAGTTTTCGTACCTATCATATACACCCAAAATTCTCATTGAGAAGTCGTAGCTGCCATAACTTGGGCTACCGCCAAGCAGGTCACCAATCATTCCTGTGGCGTTTTTAGCGTTGCGACGATAGAACACTGTCAAATCGTTGTTTTGCCCTGAAACAACATTGATTGTTGTAGTTTTGCTATTTCCATAGTACTCAACTTCAATCAAAAGTGACCAATTTTGTCTTGCGACATATGCGGTTGTATTCAATGTATAGCGCGACATAATTGTTCTTGCTAATTCGCTGCTGTTATTAAATTCGTACTCTGAATATACGTGACTACGATTGCCAGTTGTTGCATACTGCCCACCATAGTACTCGGACTCCGTGATTGCAAAGTTCGGGAAACCGATATATGCTTTATATGCAAATGAAATTTCGTCTGAATAGTCGGAATCCCAAATATATCCTCTTTCTTCGACGTCCACATACATTTTAATTTCTGTTTCGCCGACGCTATATCCGCGTTCGTCAAGTTCTTTTTTGACAAAATCATATGGAATGTACAATGTTGTTCCCATTTTGTACGGGACTACATCCGAGCGCCTTGTTGTGATTGTTCCGCTCGCGATACTCATTGTTGTTGTGTTGCTGCCATTTTGTGATAAATTAACAACAAAGTTATATGGGCTGTTTCCAAGTCGCATATTGACGATGTTTTCAATTCTTGAAAAGTTTGCAATCACAAAGCGTCGGCTGCCGCTATCATATGTGACATTTGGTTTTACAACCTTATCAAAGCGGCTTGCGTAGCGCGAAACTGAGTTAATTTCGGTCGAATCATAGATATATTCTTCCTTATTTTGCGCATTGGTGATTTTGCTGTTGTTGTATGCTGAGACGTATAATTGGTAATTAGCGTTCTTTTTCAATACGCCGTCATTGATGACGAATAGGTCAATATAGGCAACATATTTTTTTGTGGTCGCATCGTATGTGATGACGACTCCATTTGTGCTTGCAATGTAGCTCCCCTGCCATTTCAAAATCTCTATTTTATCCGTTTTTGAGTCACGGATATTTTTGTAGTACAGGTAATACTTTTGCGCTTGCGAATCCTGCAAGTAGGCGCGCAAGACGACGTTTCCGCTCATACTTTGCAAACCAGCGGTGCTTTGTCCTATTGTGTAGTGTAAATATGCAAATGAATCGTCCTTATTATCATTATTGTATATATATGCCACTACGTTTGAGGACGAATTTGCAGTTGCTTCATTAAAAGTTCCGCCTTGACTGATGCCAATTGATAGATTTACTGGAACAAGCGTCCCTTTCATAATATATGAAAAGTCAAATGGCTGTGAACTTTTTGTTGCGGACGCAATTGGCAAATCGCGAATGAGCGCATTTGCGTTGCTTTGTTGGTCAAGTTCGCCAAGCGTTGTAATTGAAATTGCGTACTTATCAGGCAAGCCGCCGTCGATTAGCACGAGGAATGTCAGTGTGTTTGAATAACTTGTACTATTTTCACAAGGCACATATCTAAATTGCGAATAACTATAACTGCCGCCTGAAACAGAACGCGTATACAAGTCGTTGGCTGTTACAATTTTTTGACCAGCAATACTATTAACACCATATTCAATTTCATAGCATCTAACAATGCTATAGTTGCTGGCTGAGCCTGCAACGTATGCGGACGGGTCGGCTTTCAGCAACAAACTCTTTTTGTAGTTGCTGTTGTATTCGGTGCCGACGATGTCTAGTCTATAGGCAAAGTACTTATTGTATTGCACATTTTCAAAGCTGAATGTGAAGCCCGCGACGTAGCCGTTTTTGTCGTAGACATTTGTGATTAGCGCACTTTTTACTTGGGCAAGTGTGATGATGTAGTTATAAATAAACTCACTTTCGTCACTTTGCGCAAAGTTTTGCTCGCTGATTGAATTGAAATAGATGTTAATTTTATTATTGCTTGGGTATAGTTTACCAGTGATGTCGATATAGTAATACCCGTCGTTTTCACCGACCACTTTTTCGCCGAGTTTAACAGGCGCTTTAGTATCCTCATTGTACAATTGACGCTGATTTGCCCCGAGGTTGAACGACGGGTCACCTTGCGTGATTTTGTAGGCAACAAAGATTTGTTGAATATTCTTTTCAATGCCTGCATCCTCAAAATATTGCGGAATTTTGACCTTTATATACTCACTTCCGTCAATTTCGACAACGGACAAGTCACTTGGCGTGTTGATTTTGACGATATAGTTGTAGATCAATTGTTGCCCCGCACTTTCGAGATAATAGGTAATTGTTTCATCTGAGTCTGCTGCGGCTGCACCTGTTTTTGCCATACTCTTTAGCGTGAACGTGTAGTTTGCAGGTCTTTTCATAATTTGGTCGAAGATTTCTGCATTTTCCGTCGAACTAAATGTAATGCTTGTTTTGTTTTGAACGTTCACTGTTGGGATAACTAGCGAAGCGCCGCGGTTGTAGAGCCCGACGATGTCGAGTTGGTACTCGGCATTGTAGAATTTACTCAATTCCGTTTGCCACTCAAGCACGATTTTGCTCATTCTTGTTGTGGCGGTTGCTTGACGCACTTGTTCGCTGCCACTCTCATTGTCATAGACTTTGACTGCGACGGAGAGCGATGGCGCGCAATAGAATGTGTCGTGGTCCAACGTTTGCGCATCACTGTCAAGCGTATAATTGTTTGCGTTGCCGAGCGCAGTCACGGTGTATGTGTAACGCCCCGGTTCGGCAAACTGCCAAATAATGTGGAGTTTGCCTTTGTTGTCGCTATACGCAAACGAAACCTTATTATATAGCGCAGTGCCGCTTAGCATATCATATATTCCGCTTTTGCCGACTTTAAAATCAACGACATAGTTCATATAGGTTTTGTCATTTGGGTTTATTGTGTCCGATTTGCATTCGGATTGTCCCGTGATTGTCAATCTATAGATTGCATCAACATTATAGTTGACAACTTTGCGCAGTTCTTGGTCATAGTCAATGACGTTATCGACGTTTGTGATGACAATCTCGACGCCTTTCTTTGCTGAGTCATTGCCCGTCAAGTTAATATCGAGGTCCTTCACATCAAAAATTGGTGTTTTGATTTTTTTTGCAAACGCTTGTTTCGTGATTGTTACTGTTCCAGACTCGTAATAATATCTTGTAGGTGAGGCGTTGCACTTTAGGCTGACCGTGTTGTGCCCTGCAAACAAAATGTTTTCAACTTCATAATATAGATATCCGTTTTCGGCAATGATTTTGTCAGGTGTGAAGTCTTGTGAGTGCTTGCCGCCTTTAGTTTTGTTAGGATCTGTGACAACACCTGTTTCGCCGACGACACCTTCGGAAATTATTGTTACGTTGTAGGCGTCGATGATGCTATAGTAGTCACGAATGTGTGGGTGGATTGGCTCATCCCACTTTATATAATGTTTACCATCGTCACGCTTAACAAGTTCAAGACCTGTTGGCGTCATATACCTTAGGTAGTAGTCATAACGCAAGAAGTTGGTTTGATATACTGACTCTAGGTAGTAGCCTTGCTCGGCGGACTTTGCCTTGATGCTGATTGCACCTGTCATATAGATATTAAAGCCGTCCGCTTGCAGTAGTTCGACGAGCGAGAACGTGAGCGAAATTTTGCGCTCGCCGCCCTCGGTGCGTTCACTAATTTTCACGCGCGTACTAACATTAACTTGCGCAGTGCCGCCTGTCATATAGCCGCTGGCGGTCACCATTTCTCCGATTAGTTCATTGCTAAACGGTAGTGTCAAGTAATACTCACGCTGGTTAATGAGCAAAACATAGGTAAATTCGCTTGCGCGGTTTATATATGTTTCGGCAAATTTTACATCAAATGTGAGCCACATTTCTTGCATTTCAAGCCCTTCGTCATTAATCCTTTCTTTGCCTTCGGTGTCGATGACGAGGAGGCTGAGAGCCAATGTTTCGGCGCGCAATTTATGGTCATAGGTGATTGTGACTTCCTTGCTTTCTTTCATCACAAAGTGGACTGTTTTACTATTGACAGTAAACGTTTTTTGATAACCGTTGATTTTTGCAATAACGGTGTATGCACCCGGCTTGCTGTTAATGACACTTGTGACGTCGATTTCAAGCGTTGTGGAGTCATATCTTGTCGCGACGTATTTGTCGTAGGTGCTGATTTGCTCCCCTGCTTCGTTGTAGAACGTAAGCGTGTACGTCAAATTTAAGATTTCGTCGCTAGTCATCCCATTGACTTCAAAGTCGTCAAATCTAAAGAACTGTTTGTTTCTTTGGTCGTTGTGGTAGATTGTGGCATTTGTCAATGCGATAAACGCTGTGTCATAGTTATATTCGGCGTCATCAGATTGTGAACTGTCGATGAAGTGTTCCGTATCATTATTTCGCGTGATGACATAGACGATGTTGTCCCCGCCCCACAAGTGTTTTGTGATGTCGATGCCTGTTGTCGATGAAGAATGCGCGATTTTGACGATTGAACCATTGTTGAGGTATACTTCGTAGTATAGATTCTTTAAGTATCCGCTTGCATAAACATAATTTAGTTCAGTCACTTTATCAAAATCAAGCAAAACCTTGTCGCCGCTTTCGTAGATGCGCAAATTTTTGACGGCGTCAAGTTTGATAACGACGTCGTATGTTTCAATAGCGGCGTCTTTTGACTCGTCAAATGCGCCGTTTGCGCTAGCATAGACGTAGATGCGCCAAGCACCTGCCTCGCATACAATGTCGGTGAGGTCGCGGGTCATTGTGTTGATGTCGGGGATTTCTTCCGCCAAAATTTCTTCGCCGTCGAGGATATAGTAGACTACGATTTTGTATGTTTGCACTCCCAATGTTACGCGATTTGCACTAGCAAGTGCGCTGAACGCTTCAAAGTTTTGCGGCGCTGACCACGATGCTATTAGGTTTGTTCCGCTGTCCGAGAGCACAAAACTTGTTGGTGCAGAGAACTGCAAAGTGTAATCGAACTTGTAAAGTGTTGAGTCACTGTTTGAGAGCCCGTAGACTGAATCGGTTGCGATGAGTCTAATTTCATAGTCGTCTTTTGGCATTTTGTTTTGGAAAAGTGCGGATATGTCGTACTTTTCTTGTCCCGCAGGCAATGTTGAAACCTTGGCGTTGTCAATCCAAAGTTCATAACTTGTTGCAAAGTCGACTTGACGGAACGACAGCCAAATGTGGTAGTTTGTGCCGTCCGCAATTTGCGTTTTGTCGTCTTGCTCAATCAATATATCTTCGACATTTTGGAGTTTGAACGTAAAGTTTGACATTGCGGTGCTATAGTATGTATCGAGATAGTACGCACCGAGGTCGCCGACTATTCTAAGGACAAATAGGTTTTTACCGCCGATATTCAAGAATTTTGCATTGATGTCGATATATCCGCTTGAGTAGGCAAACGTTTCGCCATTTTCAAGGTACAACTGACTGTTGATACGCAAGGAATATAGACTTGCGGTGCTAATTTCACTAAATCTCAATCTCACGAACGGTGTATTGCCGATTTGAGATGCCGACAAACTTGGATCGTCGTGAATGTGGTAGTTTGTAAACTCATAAGGTTCACTTTCCGCACTTTCGAGGCTTGACCTTGTTTCGGCGACCTTGATTGTGGCAAGGTACACGCCGCCGTCGATGTATTTCAACACGTCCGTTATATCTGCGGTGCAGTTGCCGTTAGATATATCAAGGTCATTGACGGAAAGCTCGATTGTTTTGATTTCGGTTTTCGCTTCGTCATTTGAATAGAACTTAATGATATATTTTTCCGCGCCACTGACTTGCCCAAATTTTGCGTAGTAACTTAGTGTTGTTGGGTATTCATCGATATTATATTCGTAGACAATTTCAAGCCCGAGCGGCACTTCAAACTGCCCTTTATAGCGGTAAGTAGCATATTTTGTATATGTGCTTTCGCCTGTGATATATGCGCCGTCGCCGTTGGTTTTTGCCCAAACGGTGTATGTGCCATAACCATTATTCGGGTCTTTGAACAAATTAATGAGGTCAAAATACGTCTTGTTTGTTGTATATTCACCAACAAATGCACCGTCCTTTTCAACTTTGACTCCATACATTTTTGCGCCTTCAACTTCATTCCACTGCGCATAAATGCGAGTTGCGAGTGTGGCAACATCACCGTTTGAAATAATTTCAACCCATTCGACACCGCCAAGTTCCATACGGTTATAGTAATCTTCGCTTTCGCCCCAATCACTGTCTTTGTGGTAGGTGTCGCCAAGCGCTTTTGCGCGCGCGGTGTAGGCGCCGTATTGTGGACTGCTAAAGTCGATATAGGCATCCGTATTTAATGTATATGTTTGTGTGAAACTATTAATTTTGAGTTCAAGTTCATAGCCTGTAGCAAATGCAATGTTTGAAACTTGAATTCTCAAACTGCCGTCCACTTGCTTGATAAACTCAACCGTTGGTGCGCTAAGCGCGACAGTCCATTCAAAATCGTATTCCGTATTTGGTGATTTTGCGTAGACGACCTCCCCATTTTCGCCAAGGACTTCGTTTGCGCAAAGCTTGATGTTGTAAATGTCGTATTCGTCGGTAAATTCGTCAATCATTGCGCTGAATGTGACAATGATTGAATCGGCACCGATTTGCGCATTCACGTTTTCAACGTTGATGACAGCATTATAGATAATTGCGCCCTTGCTTTGTCTTGTAACAAGCAGAGTATAATCTTCGGCATTGAGGACTTTGCTGAAGATAATTTCCAAGTTCTTGCTTTCCGTCATTGTTATTTTTTCAATGATTGGCGCGGAAAGTTCGCTGCCGAGCGTTGACATATTGACAGTTTTTTCGTCCGAATTATTATAGTACGCGAGGTCGCGGATTGCAGCAGCCCTTTCGGTATCCGAAAGTTCGGTGCTGTCCTTATAATCTTGCACGCTATCAAATGCGCCGAGAATTGTTGCGACAACCTTATAATACTTTGCGTTTGCAAGACCCTCAATTTTAAATTCGGTTTGCTTGCTAATTATTTGGAGGACGGCTTCTTGCCCCTCTTCAATGTCGCTGTCGATACTATCGATTTCGTAGAAAGCGTATTTTATAAGCGCGCTTTCATAAATTGCGCCTTCAGGCTTTGTGATAACAATATAGTTTTCAATTTGTCCGTTCTCATTTTTGCGCTTATCGACGTTGAGTGACACGAGCGCGTCAAGTTTCACGGTATAGAACACAGTCAATTCGTTTGACCAGTCGGAATCGTCCCAATATACTCCGTCGCCGAGTTCTTTGACTTTGATTTTGTAAATTCCAAGCCCTGTGATTTCCATTGTGTTGGTAAGATTGATGATTGTTGACTGGATGTTTTCATATACAAGAGATTTTGTTGCACTGCCTGAGAGAGCACTTTCGCTTTCGTAGTACTCTATGTCTAATGTATAGCCTGTTCCATCGCCTTGCCCAATGATTGTCAATTTGTGCGTTTCTTGGTCAAACGTGATTGTTGGCGCGGCGAGGGCGTGCGTGAGATAGAAGTCGTAGGTTGTGTACAAACTATCATAGTAGTACCCTGTTGCGTTGACGCGGACGCCGAGCAAGAATTTGCCTGTTGTTCTATCGCCGATGACTTCCGTGAGGTCGAAACGGTTTTCGGTAACGTCGTTAGCAATCAAGTGCTCGTCCACTGAGAATGAGTATGTTTCAGCGTATGGAACAACATCCCAAACAGCGTAATACTTTCCGTCCACATTTTCGACTGTCAAGTTTGCTGGTGGTGTGAACTTGAGCCACAATTCGTATGGCAAACTGTTGCTTGGTTCGCTTTCAAGGAAGTAGTCGTATGTTTCGGCAACAACTGCGATGTCGTATTTATTTGCGCCTTTGAAAGCGCTAAGTTCCGTCTTGATGTCGACTGTGATTTCCGCTTCCCCGTTGTCGGCGATGCCCGTTTTGATCTTTGTCCAAACATTTTCGGTTGGAAGTTTTGCGACGATTGCGTAAGATTTTGCGTTGTTGCTTGTAGCAAACTTTGCTTCGACGCGGTTATTTCTACCGATGACGGAGATTAGGACTGGCGAATCAAGTTGCACGTATTTCGTGTATGTATATGTGACTAGTTGCGACGGGTCAACCATATTTTTGTGCGAGAAGCTTTGCACTTCAAAGTCATAGAAGCCGTCGCCGTACACTTTAATATATTCGCGCAAGTTTACGACGCTCAATTTGAATGAGTCGTCCGTAACTTCAATAAGCGTGTAGGTGATTGCTTTGTTTCTAAATGTGAGTTTTAGGTATTCAAACTCCATTCGCACATCACTTGTCCACGACACTTCTTGCAAGACGTCGTCATACTTAAAGTTCGTTGGGTCGGCGAGTTTGATGCGGATTTCCGCCGTCACTGGCGTTGACCACGCGGAGTTGCCGAGGAACAATTCCTCGACTTTGCGCGTCATTGCGCTAATTGTGAATTTTCCGACGCCGCCGAGACTTGCAATTGTTGTTGAAAGGTCTGCCCTTTCTTCATTGACAATAATATCATTTGAGACAAAACTACCGTCGTTTTGTTCAATGCTGACGCGAATTGTGTAGCCGTTGAGCGCTGTTTCAGCGCCAGTGAAGGTTAAAACCTTTGTTTCGTTGTTAAAGGTTAGGTTTGTTGGCGTTGGCTGCTTATCAAAGTACGCATATTCAGCAACATTTGAGTATGAGGAATAGATAATTGGCGTTTCTGTGACTTCGGGTTGCTCAAGCACGGCGCGGACGCGCACTTCGTACTTGCCAAAGCCTTTGCTTTCTAAATATTCTGTAATGTCGCAGTTAGTTTTTACTGTTCCTTTGCTAAATTTAGTCGAAAGGACTTCAAAACTTGCGTTTGCTAGTTCGACAACTTGTTTTGTGCCGTCGACTGTTTGCAATTCGTGCGTTTTTCTAATTTCAACCTTATAATACTCGGCAAAACGCGTTGTTGTGAATGTTGCGTAGTAATGTACGCCGTCGTCGAGCGTTTGTTCGGTTACTTCGACGTCATTTGGCGCTTTCAAGATTGGCGTGTAGTCATATTCCTCTGCTTTGCTTGGGTCTGAATTTTCATAGTACCCTACGCCGACTGCGGTGAGGACAATTTTGTTTTTGCCTGCCGAAATGATTGAATAGATGTCGCAGGTTGTTAGGCGCGACGTCATAATACTAATTGCGCCTGAAACTTCGCTTTCGATGCTAATGAGATAGTTAGTTGCATTTTCAACTTGCGTGAAGTAGAGCAAGACACTTTCTTCATCAACATTGTCGACCATAACAAATCGCGGCGTTTGCAGTTTGATTTTGTTTTCAAACATCGCAACTGCGCTAAATTTACTATCCTTGTATCCAGCAGTTGCTACTTCGTCAGTGACATTGCCGACGCATTTTACTTTAGCCGAATACTTTTTCGCGACAGTCAATGGTTCAAACTCAAAGATACTGGCATATAGACTTGAAATATCAACTTCAAATGCTACAGTTTGATTTTCGTCATCGACTGTGCTTGTCACAAATTGCGAGTAATCTGGGTTTGTCACAATGTTTGCGTATTCAACGCCGTCAAACCACAAAACATAGTCACTTGCGCGGTAATCGCCACTAAATGAGAATATCATTGTGTTTGTTTCGCCGATTGAGCGTTTGTAGAGCGCAACATTTGTTGGCGTGTTCAAGACGATTTGGTGCGAATATTCCGCCGTCGTTTCTTCCGATGCGCGGAAGTAGCCGCACGCATTGACGGTTATTGCAATTTTGTATGTTGTTGGTTGCGTGAAAATTGCTGAGGTGTCAAGAATTGTATCATAGACAACTTCGTTGTAGATTTCGTTGTCGTTTTCGTCAAGAATTACAACTGTATAGCCATTTTTCGGCGCAAACTTGACATCCCCTACCACATTTTGCGCTATTGCTGTAAATGTCAAATATTTTCCGTTTTCCAGAACTTCGATATTTTGAACCGGTGCGAATTGGTCGAGGACATTTAATTCAAGCACTGCACTAAAGTCACTTGTGAGGTAATAGCCGTATCCGTTGGCTTTGACCCTAATTCTAAAGTCACCGCCGATTGCGTCTTCAAGGTCTCGGCGCAAATTGATTTCGTTTGCGGTAGTATTCTTTTGGAAGAATGTGGTGCCCTCGCCATTAACAAGTTCGACCGTATAACTATACGCGTGCGGAACGGCGTCCCAACTAAACCACACAAGTTCGCCGTTCATTTGGTAGCGGAGTCCGTTTGGCATTGAAAGTTGTTGATAGACGTCAAAAGTAAGTGTTTCTGAATTTTCGCTTGCCAAGTACCAAATCACTTCTTCGTCTAGTCCTTGTGATTGGACATTGTTTGCGTAGACGTAAACCTCATATTCACCGATATCGTCGACATCTTGCGCGCTAAAATATATGTAGTTCGACGAAATTGGGGAAAATTTTTTTGGCTCAAGATTGCCGTGTGACAAAACCACTGTGTAGGTTTGCGCATTTTCTACTGCGTCCCACGCAAGTTTTTTGTCCGCTTGGCTATAAATAAGATTGGTTGGAGCATTGAGCCTACCTTTCAAGCTATGCTCGACTGCAACTGAGGATGGCGATTGATTGATGAATTCGTTTTCAGCGATTGCTTTGACTGAGAATGAGTAGTTCTTTGTATAGTCAACCACAACGTCGCTGATGTCAAACTCAGTCTTGCTGACGATTGCTGTTGTCGCGGTGGAAATGTCGGCATTTTCGATAATCGTAACTTCGTACATATCCGCTCCGTCAACTTGAACCCACACGAGTTTTGCATCGTACTTATCAATTTCCGCAATTGGCTGCGCGAGAGTTTTTGTAACAACAAAGTCATCCGCAAAAATAACATCACTGTTTTTAAAACCATTGTCGGCAATTGCTTGCACGGAGATTGCATACTTCTTTGGCGATTCGACAAGGTTTGTGATGTCGATGTTCAAATCGTCCGCACCAACTTGAACGACATTATTGTCGATGCTATAGCGGTAGGCGCTGGCGTTTTTGACCTTATCAAACTTAAGGTACACATTGTCGCCCAACTTTTCTACCCTGACATTTGCTGGGTTATCTAGTTGGATGCGCGTTTGGTACGATGTTTGGAAATATATAAAAAGCCCTAATCCTGCGACCATAATCAGAAGCGCCAAAACACTCAGTGACTTTAGCCACATTTCGCGAACCTTTATTCTTTTTTCAATTTTTGCTCTTGATTCAATCTCACTCATACTAAACCTCTTTTGTATTTTGCAAAAACGTTATGATATTTTGCGCATTTTTTAAATTAGTAATCACAAACTTATAAAAATATTATTTTTATAGCTTATTTAAAGTTTACCAAATATCGACACAAAAAGTCAAACATATTGCTGGCAATTTAAAAAAAGGTGTGATTTTTTCCACCTTTAATTTGACTTTGTTTCGGGGCTGCGCAGTTTATAAGATTTCAGAAAATCTTTCAATTCCTCAATATGCCCTGTTTTATCAATTTTGTTGACAAGTTCGACAAATTCACTGCGCGTCACTTCTAGTAACCTTTGCGATTCGTCTAGTTTTTGTTTGAGCGCTTGATTTTCACATTTTATGATTTCAAGTTTTCGCGTGTTTGCACCGAGTCGAGCGAGCATTTCTTTTAAATTGGCATTTGCAAGTGAACATTCATCGCGAAGCGCTTTGGGCGCATTTTCGATTGCGCTGCGCTTGACCATTTTGACAAGTCCCATAAACAAATTATTGATATCGGCATCCGTCAAAGTTTGGGATTTTGGCATTCGTAGAATCTTTGCATCGGGTTCATTGCGCGTGATTTCACACAATGTGCCTTCACGATTTAAATTTACATTTTGGGGCGTAGTTATTTTCGTCATTTTTTGTTGACTTGTGCCGTTTTTTTCATTGCTTTGCAAAATATTGTTTTTTTCACTTCTTGCGGTTATACTGTTATTTTTTGTCACTTTCCCCTTGTTTTTTGCAAGAATACTACCATTTTTTGCAAGCAATTGATTATTTCGATGTATAAATTTAGTGGTATTGTCAAGTGTTTTTTTGAGATTAATTTTACTTAGTTGCGAAACCGTATTTTCCTCTTTTTGTGGGATACTCTTTTCATAATTCAGTCCCAATTTCAACAAATATTTTGGATTGCTTTTCAACAAACTGCGATATTTATTTTGCAGGCGCAGCATCATTTTCGCGTCACCACAACTCACGTTATAGCACGCTTGGCGCACCGATTTTGTGCGGTTTACTTCACTGACAAGTTCACGCATAGTTGCTTTAAGTTCTGTTTCCTTGAAATGCTTACACTTTTCAATGTTAAATGCGCCTTGCAATTTGTATTGTTTTACTGCGCTATAATATAGGTTGCGGACTGTTTCACATTTTAGATCGTGTTGCATTGCAAAAACTTTGAATGCACGCAAACGCGGCATATGTGCCTCGTCCGTTTGTTTGATATATTCAAATAGTTGTCGTATTCTTTTTTGCATTTGGTCGTGTTTGATACTCATTATCTTCACCTCTAAATGCAATTATTGACACTTAAAAATTATATATACACTATAAAAGACTTGAGACGGCAAGTATTATAATAAGCAGAATCATTATGTGTCGCTGATTATAACAATTTTTTGTCTAGTAACGCAAATGTATTTACTTTTGCTACTTTTTTGCAAAGTTAAATATCTAATTGTCAATAAGTTCGAAATTGTCAATTTTGTCACCAACCATTTCTATTTTGCAAAGCTTGCCAACATATTTTTCGTTTTCTTTGTAAATCAAAACAACTGCTTTTTTGTCACACATTGATGTACTTTGCCTTACCTCTTCAAAAGCGCCAAAATAGGCTTTGAGGTGCGCGTCGTCAACTGCCTCGCTAAGCGCGTCGGTCAAGTACGTTCTACACAATTTGAGGTCACCAAGTCCCAAACTCTCAAAGAATGCAAACGGCACGATTTGAGGCAAAACTTTAACATCCTCTTTTAAACTCACGATATATTCATCGACTTTTATAATTTGAGAATTTACTATACCATAGATACGGACTTTACCATGTTTGTTGATATCAAAACACTTTGTCAGTGTCTTTATTTCCTTTTCCCCTATTTCAATTTTGTGGCACAATAATTCAAGGTTTGCTTGATATTTACCGTTTGCGCTTATAAACAGTGCGTAGTCATAGTCATCGACAAAGCCCGATACTATGATAAAAAATTCATTATCTATATATGCGCTGCTAATTTTACAACTTTGCACTTGGCTCGACAATTTATGATTGAAAATATTGTTGTTTTTCTCCCATATTTGCAATGTTTGCGACCAATTCTGCGCGCCAAATTGCTTGATTATTTTAACTTGGACATTTGATATTGGCGAATTAATTGATTGCGCTAGTTCTATGATTGGCTCTTGGTAAGTTAATTGGTATGGATGGAAAACGACGTCGTAGCAGTCGTACGGCAATTTGACAACGGCGCACCTATCCGTGTTAACTGACACTTCCGCCCCGCTTACGTGGACTTTACAAGAATACGGCAAGCACTCAAAGTTATTAAGCGGGAAAAATGTCAAAATAAAATCGTTGTTTACTTTAATAGAAACTTGCTGAGCATCGTTCTCTAAAACGCCAACGGTTTCACCGTCTTTTTGCACCATACATTCAAATTGCGCTCGCACTGCTATTGTCTTCATATAAAACCTCATTAAATTTATATGTTTGCAAAATTGCGAATATTCATTTGTAGTTTTCGCAATTTTTTGGTATAATATTTCAATGGAGAAAAAATGTTTGAAGAATTGATTCAAAACCCGCTTTTCATCATTAGTTTGATTGTTATCGTTGTCTTTCTTGTAGGGATGATTATTGCGGGTTCGGCACACCGAATATTTTATAAGATTAAGGACGACCTTATGGCGGTCGAAAGTTCGCTGAACGCTCAAGCCTATCAAGTTTTGGCTTTTGGCATTGACAAGTTCAAGCAGCGTACGCAACTTTTTCTTGCGGGCGACAAGGTTGAGGACTGCTACGATTACGTAAATGACCGCATAATTTTGAAGCCTGAAATTTTTTACGGTACAAGCGTTGCGGCACTCGCAATTGCTTGCCACGAATTTGGACATTCGCAGCAGCGATACAACAACAGTATATTTTTTGCAATTTGCTACTTTTTGCAAAAATTAAATCGTTTCTTTTCTGGGCTTTTCCTACCACTCGTTCTGCTTGGCACAATTGTTTGGATTATTCCTTTTGAACTCAACATTATCGGCAAGGTTATGATTTACGTTGGGCTAGGTGCACTTGCAATTACTATTTTGATGAAATTATTTTTAATTCCGCTCGAATTTGGTGCGTCGCGAAATGGTAAAAAGTTTTTAAAAAAACACGTCGGCATCAAGGGTAAGGAATTAAGACAAGTCAAACGTTTGTTGCGCGCTGCGGGCTTTACTTATATTGCTTCCCTATTTGAGGGGCCGTACCTCGTTTTTAGGTATATCTTTGGAAAATAGTATTTTAAGATTTGCGTCAATATTTAACATTTCTATCAATTTTAAATAATTTTTTAAAAAACACTACATTTTTCAAAAAATGTGCTATAATATGGCATCATAAATATATTATTATTTCATATAATAAACAAGGAGAGTTTATGTCATTTATTTTATTATATTACGTTTTGGGCATTTTGATTATCCCTGGCATTTTGCTCGGCATTTATGCTCAGGTAAAGGTTTCTAGAACGTATAAAACTTATAGTCAAGTTCAAAGTGAAAAAGGCGTCACTGCTGCAGAGCTTGCACGTGCTGTGCTTGATAGTGCTGGTTTGCAAGAAATTGAATTGCGTAAAGAAAAGGGCTTTTTGACTGACCACTATCATCCAACACAAAAGTATATTGCACTTTCGGAAGATGTGTACGACTCCGCATCGGTCGCCGCACTCGGTGTTGCTATGCACGAAGTTGGACACGCTATTCAAAAGAAAGAACACTATTTCTTTCTTGGATTTAGACAAGTCCTTGTGCCAATCACAAACCTTGCGAGCCGCCTTTTGTGGCCGATGGTAATCATTGGGCTGCTTCTCGGAGTATTTTTGACAGCAAACGCTATGGTGGGGCTGATTGTGCTCGGCGTTGGCGTTGGTTTCTATGCCCTTACACTGCTTTTAAACCTTGTGACACTACCAGTTGAATTTGACGCGTCAAAGCGCGCATTGAGGTTGCTGGAAGATGGAGGGTTCTTGAATGATGCAGAACTTGACGGAGCGCGCCAAGTTTTGAAAGCCGCTGCACTCACTTACGTTGCTGCATTTGTTGTTTCGCTGCTCGAAATTTTGCGTTTTGTCCTATACATTTTCTTGTCGCGCGACAACTAAAACTTCGATAGAAAAAAATCTATAGTAAATGAAATTATACAATTGCAAAAATTAAGAAAAATAAAAATTTAAAAACATAAATATAATACAAAAAAATCGCCTGATATGCTTTGCGCGATTTTTTTTGTTTTTATGTTAACATTCAAGGTTTTACTGAAAATTCTATTTGCTTCGCTTGTCGTAATCCTTGTTCATTTTGTATCAATTGAATTAAAAAATAGGTGCAAAAACTTGCCCTACTTTAGATATTATTTTTCTATGAGCGAACTTACAATTTCAAGCAATTCGTTGGTAGGCTCAAAACGGTGCAAATGATAGCAGCGCCCTTCGTATATGCCGTCGTGATGACGCGTCAAAGTATACCCATATTGGCTTGGCACAAGTTTTAAGACGAGTGCGTCAAACGGCATTTCATTGTGGGTGCGCGTTTCGTCAAATAAAAACTCAATATGCAAACCGCTTTTCATATCTTCGGCACTTTCTTTAGGCAAGGCAACAAAGTATGCGGGCATTTCATAGCCATTTTTGCAGTCGATTTGCCACTGCTTGATTATCTCTTCAAACTCTTTTGTTCCCTTTTTGATTTCTTTAATGTTGCCGTCGTGGTAAATTCTTATACCACTACAGTCATCAAAAATTGCGTCGATTTGGTCATATAAATAATTTTGTATTGCCATACTATATTCTCCAAAAGTTTATTCTTTATCATTTTCAATACTTTCTAACATTTTTTATGTAAATTTATAAAATTATAATGCCATTATCAACAGTGTCGGTAATGTTGCTACACAATCAATAAATCAGTAGCTATTTTTCTTTAGCGCAAGTCGATAACATCACAGCCGCTTTCTTCCCCAATTTTTTCATTGAAAACAAGTTCAAAATAGCAGGAACTACATTGCGTGCGGCGTATGTAGTATGAGTTGTTGTCTTCCGCTTGATAGTACAATCCGTCGTGAAAATCACAGTCTTTGCAAGAGTCGTAGTCATAGACCGTTTTATATGGGCAGTGGCAAAATGTCATAAGTGTTGGCTTGCCAACGTAGTTGTGCCCGATAGGCAGTTCGCTATTGAGGTCACTTTCAATTGATTTAATAAATGCTTCCGCGCCTCTATCAAACAAAACTTGTGCGGTCATTAGATTTGTCACGTTCATTTGATAGCCAATTAAAGTTTTGAAGCCAAGCTTTGTAAAACACAATGCGTATAGATTATTTGCGACGATGCCGATGTTTTCTTGTCCAATTTCAGTCAAAACACTCTTAATTCTTTGAATGTCGTAAGAGTTTGCGACATTTGGAAGATAGAGGTAAATAAAACTATGCTCATTGTCGTTTGCGACTAACAAACACTCATTGATTTTTTCTAATTCGTATGCTTTTGGCGCAAAGATAATATTTGTTTGAGCGGGCGTGCCTGCGATTTGGCTAACGTCGTCGATAATGACGTATTCATTCTTATTCTTTTCACTGATTTTCGGCAACTTAACTGAATCGCGAACTAATTTGCGAACAGGTTTTTCATTCGTTTTTACAATCTCTTTATATAGTAAATCAACACACATACGTCTTAGTTCATTCATTCTTGATGCTGGAATAAAGACCTCACCCAAATCGCAAGTGAGCGAACCCAATTCAAATGGCGTATCATTGAGCCTATCAATATTTTGCAGTACTTTTTCGCGCGTTAGTGCTTGATTGAGCGCTCTATCACATACGAACATTGACTCGCATTTTACTGAAATCTTGCCATATGTCAATGTTAGTTTTGCCGTTTCATCTGGATGCGCTTCAAAGTCCGCCTCAATTTTCAACCGCTTTAAAATGCTTACAAGATAGTTTTCGTAGTTAAAATCTACCGTTTTGTACACAATATCGCCGACATTTGGACTTTTCTTTGTGTAGACTCGGTATAACTTATCACTAATTTTTTCGACGCCGCCAACACCGATACTCAATTCATTCCCACTTTCATCGATAAACTTCAAGCCGTCGCCGTTATTGATTCCTAGTTTTGTTTCAATTAGAATTGCAAATATGTCTTTAAAGCGCTCAACTTTCGCTACTTGTCCAATGCTCACGCCTCTGTGGTTTTGATATTCTTTATTAATTATGTTTTGGTCACGGATGTCGTTTAAATATACGCCTTCATTAAATTCCCCACGATTGAAAATACGCTTCAAATTGTTTTCTTCAAACTTACAAACATCTTCATTATAGTCGGAATCAATTGCATTGCGATATGATTGCACTGCTTGTGCGACGTATGCAGGTCGACGCATACGTCCTTCAATTTTAAATGAATCTACCCCGATATTTGCTAATTGCTTTAATTTGTTAATTAAACACAAGTCGCGAGGTGACAGCAAATACTTGTACTCCCCTTTTGTGCTTGCGCGATATTTTAATCTACAAGGCTGCAGACACGCGCCACGATTGCCACTTTTATTAAATTTTAGCGCACTAAAATAGCAATTGCCCGAAAATGAAACACACAATGCACCTTGGACAAAGTATTCCACTTCAAGATTTGTCCACGCTTTTATCAAACTAATATCATTGAGTGTCACTTCACGCGAAAGCACAATGCGCTTAAAACCCATTTCTTCAGCAATCAATGCTCCTTCGAGGTTGTGGATGCCCATTTGAGTGCTGGCGTGCAATTCGATATCGGGGATATGTTTTTTCAAAACACGAGCAAGTCCTAAATCTTGAATGATAAAAGCGTCGACGTGTTTTTGATAACTTTGGCGCACAAGGTCAAGTACTGCATCAAGTTCGCTGTCTTTTATCAATGTGTTGACGGTCAAGTACACCTTGACTCCAAACAAGTGACAAAAGTCCACGACATCTGACAAATTTTCAAGTGTGAAATTTTGCGCTTTGCTGCGCGCATTAAACGCTTGCAACCCAAAATAAACAGCGTTTGCTCCGCTATAAACTGCCACCTTGAGCGACTCCAAATCTCCCGCAGGTGCCAAAACCTCAGGCTTTTTGTCGATGATATTCAAATCACTTTCGACATATTCATTTTCAAAATTATTCATAGTCTAATTATATCAAAAACCCTTGTACATTTCAAGGGTTTTTATGTTCTAAAATATATAAAATTGTAGAAATTCTTTACGCCTTACATCTTCGCGGGTACTGATATTGCGAGAATATCAAGAAGTTCGGTATTTATACGCGAAACAAGTTCACAAACTTTCAAATATGCATTACGTTTTTCAGTGTCCTGCTCACTGATAATTTTTGTTGAAGAATAGAAATTGTTGAATGAATTCGAAAGCGTGAAAAGATAGTCACAAATGAGGTTAATTGCTTTTTGCTCAAATGCCCTTTCAAGCACTGTCGGTACTTTTATGATGTTGAGCAATACATCCATATACGCTTTGTTGTCAATTTCCGCTAATTTGAGCGCTCTTAAATCGACGTCTGCTTTGCTGATGACTGAATTTGCGCGAACAGTCGTGTACAAAATATATGGCCCCGTTTTGCCCTCAAGCGCGCTAAATTTGTCAACGTCAAAAATAAAGTCAGTTTCCCTATTGTTTGAGAGGTCAGCAAATTTGAGTGTCGCAGTTGTGATTGCATCGCAAATTTGCTCATCCTCAGCACCATTTTCTTGCAATTTTTTATTGATTGATTCTTTGACATTGTCAATCAAAGTGAGGACACTCATTACACCTCCGTCGCGTGTTTTGAACGGGCGGCCGTCCTTGCCGTTCATCGTGCCAAAGCCAAAGAACTTGAGTTGTACGTCGTCACCCACAAAGTGCGCTTTGCGCGCAGCTCTAAACAACTGCAAAAAGTGCAAGCTTTGGCGGTTGTCGACAACATACCAAATTTCACTTGGATTGAACCTTTGTTCACGCGACAAAATTGTTGCTAAATCAGTTGTCGAATACATTGCGGCCCCATCCGATTTCAGCACAATAAATGGCGGGACTTCAATTTTGTCATCGGGCTCTGCTACATCAATGACAATAGCGCCGTTGCTTTCGTGCGCGATGTTTTCGCTCGTCAATTTATTCACCATAGGTTTTATCATATTATTGACACTACTTTCGCCCTCATAGAGGTCAAACTTAACATTTAAATAGTCAAGCGCTTGCATAACTGGCTTTAGTGACTCACCGACAAACAATTCCCAAAGCGCATAGTATCCGCGTCTACCGTTTTGAAGTTCGTAAGTAGCTCTTCTGCACTTATTTAAAAATTCTTCATTTTCTTTTGCTTTGATATTCGCGGTTGGATAGATTTCCTCTAAGTCCTTGCTTGTCACTGGCGAAATTGTTGGGTATTCTCCCTCATAGTTTTCATTAAAGAACACAAGTTCAGGCTGACGTTCTTGGATTTCAGCGATAATCATCCCCATTTGGCGCCCCCAATCGCCAAAGTGCACATCCGCTATGACATTGTAGCCCATTTTGCGCGTCAATCTTTTGATTGCCTCGCCGATGTCGGAACTGCGCAAGTGCCCAACGTGCAATGTTTTGGCAACGTTTGCGCCACAATAGTCCATTACAATCGTCTTGTTTTTAGGTTCGCCAAGTGTTTTAATTTCATCAAATGTTTTCCCAACTTGCTTAATAATTGCAGCCTTTGTGAAATTAATGTTGACAAAGCCAACGCCTGCAATCGTCGCACTTTCAACTATATCCAGCATATTTAGCTTTTCACAAATCTTGCCCGCAAGTTCGCTAGGTGTGTAGCCAAATTTCTTTGCAAGCGACATTGCCCCGTTATATTGATATTGCCCAAGTTCTGGACGGCTGCCCTCAACGACTTTGACGTCACTTTCTATGTTTAGTTTATTCAAAATCGCTTGTATTTCTTTTTCAATTGTTTTTATTAATTCTATCATTTTTTACCTAGTTTGCGGCACTCACACTAGACTAGTTGCCCATTGATGTCAATTTTTTCATAAGGCAGATATTTTTTCAACGCTTCAGGAATCAAGATGCTACCGTCTTCTTGTTGGTAGTTTTCCATAACCGCAATGAGGGTTCTGCCGACTGGCAGTCCTGAGCCATTGAGCGTGTGAATGAACTCGTTTTTCTTTGTTTCGCTATTTTTAAATTTGATATTTGCACGACGCGCTTGGAAGTCAAGGAAGTTTGAACAACTTGAAATCTCTCTATAGCGTTGTTGCCCTGGGAGCCAAACTTCAAGGTCGTTGCAGTAGCAAGCACTAAACCCAAGGTCCCCTGTGCAAAGCGCAACAACTCTGTAGTGTAGCCCAAGTTTATCCAAGATGCGTTTTGCGCACCCGACAAGATCCTTGAACTCATCCCACGATTGTTCTGGGGTTGTAAATCTAACCATTTCAACTTTGTCAAACTGGTGTTGGCGGAAAATGCCTTTGACGTCCTTGCCTGCGCTCCCCGCTTCGACTCTAAAGCAGTTTGACAAGCAACTATATCTAATAGGCAATTCTTCTTGCTTTAAAACTTCATTGTTAAATAGATTTGTTACGGGAACTTCCGCGGTAGGAATCATAAACAATTCTTTACCATTTGAAACTGTCTTGAACATATCTTCTTCAAACTTGGGCAACTGCCCTGTTCCTTCCATAATGTTTCTACCGACAAGCACAGGAACGCTGACTGGCGTGTACCCATTTTCAAGCGCGCAATCGCAAAGGAAATTGCGGATTGCCATTTCAAGGCGCGCGCCTGCACCCTTTAATACTGAAAATCTTGCGCCCGAAAGTTTTGCCGCACGTTCCATATCAATGATACCCATTTTTTCGCCTAAAATGTGGTGTTCTACTGGTGTGAACGCAAATTCAGGTTTTTGCCCACAGTATTCCAAAACTTCGTTTTCGTCCTCGTCTTTGCCGCGCGGAGTGAAGTCTGCTGGTATATTTGGCATACGCATCATATAGTTTTTGAGTTCGGTCTCAAGTGTGCTAAGTTCGGTCTCAAGTACTTTAACTTTGTCACTAACTTCAGTCATTTCGGCTTTAATTTTTTCAATTTCTTCAGCATTCTTTTCTTTTTCGCGCATTAATTGCCCAACTTTATCTGCACCTTTGTTGCGGATGCTTTGCAATTCTTGGCACTCACTGCGCACGTTGCTGATTCTTTCATTGAGTTTCAAAAAGTATTCCTTATCAAGGTCAAACTTTTTAAGTTTCAATTTTTCAGCATATTCGTCAATGTTTTCTAACATTTTTCTAAGTTCTAACATAATAACTCCTAAAATTCTCTATCTAGTCTCATTGAGAGCGCGATTTTGTTTCTTTCAACGTCCACGCTCTTGATTTTCACTTTAACTTGGTCACCTACTTGCACTTCTTCGGACGGATGCTTGATATAGCGGTCACAAATTTCGGAAATATGCACAAGTCCGTCTTGGTGAACCCCTATATCGACAAACACGCCAAAGTCCACAACATTTCTAACGACGCCATCAAACACCATATTTTTTTGCAAATCGTTGATATCCATAACGTCAGTACGCAAAACTGGTTGTGGTAATGAGTCACGAATATCTCTACCCGGCTTCATAATTTCATCAATAATGTCCTCAAGTGTAGGAACACCAACACCGCATTCTTCGGCGAGTTTTTCAAGCCCGTAGTGTTCGGCTTTCTTTCTCAAAAGTTCGACACCATTATTTTTTACATCATCCTCGCTATAACCCAAAGTTTTGAGCATTTTTTCCGCTGCGGCATAACTTTCTGGGTGGACTGCAGTGTTATCGAGAATATTGTCGGCTCCGACAATGCGCAGGAAACCTGCACATTGTGTAAACGCTTTTTCGCCGAATTTTGGAACATTCAAAAGTTCGCTGCGCGTCTTAAATGCGCCGTGGTCTTTGCGGTATTCGACAATTTTCTTCGCAGTACCCATATTAAGGCCTGAGATGCGCGCAAGCAATGGGTATGAAGCAGTATTGAGGTCGACGCCGACACTGTTGACGCAGTCTTCTACAACACCGTCAAGGACTTGTCCGAGTCTTGCCTGCGGCATATCGTGTTGGTATTGCCCTACCCCAATTGATTTTGTATCAATTTTAATGAGTTCGGCAAGTGGGTCTTGCAGACGGCGTGCGATACTCGTTGCGCTGCGGACGGTAACATCGTATTGTGGAAATTCTTCAGTACCGAGTTTTGAAGCACTATATACTGATGCCCCTGCTTCATTTGTCATTGCGTATGTTACGGGGCGGTCGACTTCTTTTAGTAGGTTTGCGACAAAGATTTCGCTTTCCTTGCTGGCTGTTCCATTCCCAATTGAGATTACGTCAATTTTGTATTTGTTAATCAAATCTTTGATTATTGTTTTTGCGCCCTCAATGTCGTTTTGAGGTGGCGTTGGATATGCAACTTTGAAGTCAAGTAGATTACCATTTGCGTCGACGACTGCGAGTTTGCAACCTGTTCTATATGCGGGGTCAAATCCCAAAACCACTTTGCCTTTAAGTGGCGGCTGCATCAAGAGTGGACGGAGATTGAGTTCGAACATTTTTATTGCTTGTTCGTTTGCAATATCTGTCAAGATGTTGCGAATTTCGCGTGCGATGGAAGTTTCAATCAAACGCGAGTATGAGTCAGCGATAACTTCGTCCATAATTTCGCCATAGTCGCCATTTTTCTTTTTGAACATTTCTTTCAAAAACTCAAGCGAGCGCTCTTCATCCATTTCGATGTCGACTTTCAAGCAGCCTTCTTTTTCGCCACGATTGAGTGCTAGTATGCGGTGGCTTGGAATTGTTTCAACTTTTTCGCTGAACGCCTTATAGACCTCATATTTTTTCGCTTCTTCGCTATCGGTCAATTTCGAGGTAATTTTTGCATATTGTCCAAACAAAGTGCGGAGCGCTTTGCGCATTTCAGCGTTGTCGGAGATCATTTCAGCGATGATATCTTTTGCGCCTGCGATTGCATCCTCTGGGGTTGCGACTTCTTCGTTAACAAAAGTTCTTGCGTATTCATTGAGGTCTTGCGTAGCGCTTTGCGCGAAAATATAGTCGGCAAGTGGTTGCAAACCTTTTGCAATTGCCATTGAGGCACGTGTCTTGCGCTTTGGCTTGAATGGGCGGTAAATGTCCTCAACTTCAGTCATCGTTTTTGCATTATCTAGTGCAGTTTGAATTTCAGGCGTCATCTTTTCTTGTTCAGTGATAAGACGCGCAACTTCTTCTTTACGGTTTGTCAAGTTGCGAAGATATGTGAGTCTGTCGGCGAACTCGCGCAAAACTTCGTCACTTGCAGAACCTGTCATTTCCTTGCGGTAGCGGGCAATGAAAGGAATTGTGCATCCTTCGTCAATAAGCCCAATTATATTGTTTACGTGGAATTCACTCATTGAAAATTCCTGTGTCAATGTTTCAACTATTGTCATAAATTTCTCCTGTCATTTGAATATTTTATTATACCACATTTTTTTTAGTTTTCCAACTTTTTTAGCAAACACATTTTAATATTGGTATTAAATACTCTAAAGCAAATAGATTTCAATTATATTAATACCATTTGTCTAAATTAGTGCCTAAACAACAGTGTTTTGTGGCAATAAAAAAATAGGCATTCAAACCTATTCCAATATTTCACAAGTTAACCCAAATTATTGCACCGTTGGGATGTTTATAACTGCGCGGAGTTGCATAACGTTCGGCGTCTACCAAGACCCACGCAAAAGTTCTTTTATAAGGCAAAAAAGATGTGTCTTTTATGCAATGTTTACTTTCATTGTTTTGAAAACCAATATGTGACAATTCAATACAATCAACAAGTTTACATTTACCTACAACAAGTCCGCTACCGCTTTGTATCAATTCAATTTCGCCACGTATGTGCGTATTGCTGCCGCGAATTTCCCAAGTTTTTTGACCATCCAAAATGTAATCTATCCACGGCTTTTTTATCAAAAGCGCTTTCATTCTTTCCCCTTTTTATATTAATATATATATTGTTTTTTTATTATGGTATCAAAATGCCGATAGTTGGAAAAATTAGTGCCATAGATACAAAAAACAGCACCTTTCCTGCTCGTTTTTGACACCTAAGCATCAAAAATAGCTCGACAATAAATAATGCGGCATACACCAAAACAAGAAAAATTGAGAAAAAATTACTGATTAATGCTTTGCCTGCTGCACTTGCATTCAACTTGATGAAAAACAACATTATAGCAAGTCCAAATAAAATGCAGTGTGCCACAAAGATTGTAATTAACATTGGGAAATCACTTTTTCGCTTTTTCATTAGTCCTGCGCCCAATTCTTTGGATGATTCACTTTCGCTTAGTGCTTCACTGTTTTTATTTTGCAGGTCAGCTATAATTTGCTCTGCAATTTCTTCGTACTTTGACTTCTTATAATTATCGTTTGAAGATTCTTGAGAAACTTGCTCATTATTATTTCGTGTTATCTCGTTGTTTTGGGGGTCGATAACGATTTTGTTTGCGTTATTAAACTTTTCATCAGTTTTATTGTTTAATTCACCAAAATTTGTTTCATTTGTTTTTCTTTCTTTTGGCTTTATATATTCGCCGTCAATTTCGTTGGCACGTTTGTTGTAGTCAAAATTGTCGACGTTTTTGTTCCAGTCATTAAAGCCACGCCCACTTAAATCATTCCTTGCCATATAGTTTTACTCCTTTGAAACAAGTGCTACGCCACTACTTGTGCCGATTCGCACTGCCCCTGCATTTATTAATTCTTCCGCAAATTCTTTCGTTTTTATGCCGCCGCTTGCTTTTATTTTGATTGCATTATTCGCGGCGGCTGCCATTGTTTTGACGTCGTCAAGACTCGCCCCACGCGTACTAAATCCTGTGCTTGTTTTGATAAAATCTGCGCCAGCGGCAACGCATAATTGCGTCAATTTTGTGATTTGCTCAGTGCTAAGATAGCAAGTTTCTGCAATTACTTTTAGCGTTTTTTTGCGTGAAATTCCACGAATCGCGGCTATTTCTTTTTTGACATAATCGAAATCGCCTGAAATTGCCGCTCCAATATTAATTACCATATCAATTTCGTCCGCACCATTATCAATTGCGTTTTGTGCTTCAAAACACTTAGTCTCTGTGGTATTTTGTCCGAGAGGAAACCCGATAACTGTACAAACCTTAATATTTGAGCCTTGCAACGCCTTTTTTGCTGCGCTTACGTAACACGGATTGACGCAAACGGCACAAAAATTATTCTCAACCGCCTCCGCACATAATTTATGTATATCACTTAGCGTTGTCGTTGCTTTTAAAAGCGTGTGGTCTATATATTTATTTAATTCCATAAATATCTCCCTTTTTGATATTTTATCATACTTTATACAATATTCAAAGCAAAAAGCAGTGGCTTTGCCACTGCTAAAGTGCGTTTTATCTAATTTTTTTTGGGGGGAATTAACACAATTTTCTCATACAATTAGCAAACAATTGTGTCTTAAAAATTACATTAAGATTAACATACTTTATTAAATTGCTATGAAGTATGTAACTATAATTTTATTCTACTATATCAAAGTAATTTTTTCTTTATTGACTCAAGGTCATAGACATCTTTGCTTGTCAAATTGCCAAGTGCAGTAACCCAAATTTTATTGTTTTTGTTGTTAAACAGCCCGATATAGTCGTTTACATCTTCAATCGTTACGTTTTTGAGTTCT